>NZ_CAWNJO010000034.1:0-72852 GCF_963874835.1 Vibrio sp. V12_P9A6T4
TCTGTATACTCTGGCAGCTCAAGATCCGTAAGGTCGCTCTCGTCTTCCTTTTCTTCTAGAGAAGGCTCGTTAATTGAAGCAAGTGCATCTTCTTCACTAAATTCAGGTAAGGCTTGCTCGTCAATCGCTTCAAAACTTTCTTGAGCAACAGGCTCTGACGCCGTCTCTTGAGGCTCAGCTATCGCATCCGCTAGCGCGTCTTCTTCTGACTGCTCTGGCAGTTGGACTTCGGAAAGCTCGCTCTGTGACTGTTCTTCTAGCGATGGCTCATTAAAGGAAGCAAGGAGATCTTCTTCTTCGAACTCCACTAACTTGTCATCGTGGAGCTCCTCAACATGGTCCTTTGCCGATGATTCTGCTGAATTGGTTTGAAGCGGCTCAACATCAGCTTGGCTTGGTTCTTCGTCTTCTAGCTCACCAATGTCCCAGTCTTCATCTTGTGGAACTCCAAATTCGTTAGGGCTGACTTCTGGTTTGCTAACCTGTGCGGGTTCTATTTTTTCCGGGGATGTCGAGCTGCTTAGAGGTTGCTCCTCATTCGGCTTCAGATCCGGATAACTTGCCCCTTCAATTTCTGGGTTAAAATCAAATGAGTCGTCGATAAATTCTTCATCGATGTCGCCATCAACCACTCCCATCTGTTCATCATCCAGTAGAGGATCTTTTTCAGGAGCGGCACTTAGCAGATCGTCAATGAAGATGTCGCGGTTAAACTCGGAATCTTCAACGCTATCGTTTTCATTATCCAACAACTCGCTATTTTGCTGTTCGGCCTCTTCGATATTCTGAGCATGCTGCTCGATTTCCAGCAACTCTTCAAATAATGCCGTACCATCTTCTTCAGCGAGACTATCCTTATCTTCAGCACCTTCTTGCTCTTGGTCTGCCTTTTCAAACGCAAGTGATTCAGAACCATTGTCAGTAAATAGTTCGTCCAATAGCTCTGTACTATTCTCATCCAGCTCGGTTTCAATGTCGGATTCCGTAGCTTCTTCACCCAATAACTCATACAGAGTTTGATCACCAGTGAAGTCAACATCATCAATATCTTCTTCGCTCGAAGCGATGTCTTTATCGGGCTGCACAAGTTCTTCAAGTAAGTCGGTGCTTTCCGATAAGTCTGTCTCGCTCTCTTCATCATCACCGAGTAGCTCATCGAGCAGTTCGACACTGTCGCTATCAATTGCTAGGACGTCTTCATCTTGCTCTTCTAATAATTCATCCAGCAGCGCTGTTTCAGTGGAGGAATCAGTTTCTATTGAGGTGAGGTCAGATTGCGCTTCAATCGTTGCGAATAGATCATCAAGTTCACTATCCGACGCTAGCTCTGCTTCTTTTAAATCGAAGTTACCGCCGGTTTTTGCTAGCTCGGGCTCTTCTGAATCCAAGTTGAAATCATCTTCGGACTCATCCAATAATGAATCAAAGTCAAAACTATCATGATGATCGTCATCACTATTGGCGGCAAACAAATCGTCAAGTAGCGATTGATCTAAAGTATCGCTTCCGAGATCTTCAGCTTTATCATCTCCAGCCAATAACGCGTCAATGTCGTCTTCAGAGATGGAATCATCATCATCGGATAAATCAAATTCTGTTTCGCTATCATCTTCATCTAATAACGCTTCGTCTAAAGCTCGCGCCATCTCATCGAGACCGACAGCTTTTTCGTCAGCACCAACACTGATGCCGTTACTGCTAGCGGTCAAATCTTCTAAATCCGCAGCAAGATCACCATCATCGCCGATACTCGCAAATGGGTCTTCGCCATCTTCACCTTCGAGGTTGAAGTCTAAATCTGTATCGTCTAAATCGGCAAAAATGTCCGATTCTTGCTCAGCATTGTCATCGATTTCATCATCCAGTGTGATATCGTCACCAAATAACTTCTCACTATCATCAGACTCACCAAACAAGTCATCATCCAGCATTAAATCATCGTCAATATCTTCAAGGCTGCCAGCAGCCATTGGCGTTATGGGCTCTTGATTACCTTGAGTGACAACAGGCTGCTCCGTTGGCTTGGATCGGCGGCCAAGCAACATCACAACCAGTAAACCAATTAACAGACCAGGAATAAGGGCGAGAGCGGCGACCAACCAAGAGTTGGAAAGCAGTTGATCAAGTGCACTTGGTGCAAGCTTTTGCGCCTCTAATGCTTTTCTACGTTCTTCATCAAGTAGCTTTTCAACTTCAGAGCGAATGCGGTTTTCGTCACCGAGTTCTCCTTTGAGTGCATCGACTTCAGATTGAACATCTGCCAGCATCAAACGTAACTTATGATTTTTCTCTTCAAGCGCCAGTAATTCAGTATCAGATTTCGCAACTTGTGTGCCAATATCTTTTAGCACAGGTTCACTCTTCGTCTTTTCAACAACTGGTTGAGCGACAGTAGAGGCAATTGTTTTTTCAGGCAAAGCTGTAGAAGCAGCAGTAACAGGCGCTGTTGGCTGCGCCGTATTAGCATTCAATTTGGCTTGATGCGCGGCCATGATATTGACCGCTTCTTGGGTGGGCGCACTATTTACCTGTGCCAATGATGGAACACGTAAGTTGCTACCTGGGATCAAACTGTGAATATTTTGATTTTCGAACGCCTGAGGGTTTAGCCGATAAATGGCCAGCAGGGTTTGTTGTACAGTGACGTTATTCGATGGGCGTAGTCGAGTGGCAATAGACCACAAAGTGTCGCTGTCTAAGGTTGGCCCAAAAAACGTCGATGGTTGGCTATTAGCCTGCTGAAGATTACGAGTTTGAGTGAGATTTTCTGAAAATTGAGGAGAAGACTGGATCTCACCATTCGGCCCAACCAGGCGAATGCTCTCGGCACTAACGATAGAAGTCTGAGTCACGGCAACCATTGCTATCGGCAACAGTAGACGCTGAAAAATTTGACGCATATAAGGCTCAGCTATGTGCTTGGAATAAATAAATACGATGATCTGTTTAATATATCGGATAACGCTAGCAAAACTATAGGACGCAAGGTAAAAAATGTGTCACGACTACGATAATCGCAGGAATCTCACACATTTTTCCCCGCTAAGTGAGCTTGCTCAGACAAAAACAGTACCATAATAAAAAGAAAGGCCAGCATTGGCTGACCTTTTTAAATAGTACTTAAGCTTACTCTGCGTCTATTTTTGCCCAAGTGTCACGTAGACCCACTGTGCGGTTAAAAACCAACGCTTCTGGTTTAGAATCTTTCGAGTCAGCACAGAAATAACCCATGCGCTCAAACTGATAACCTTGCTCCGCGTGTGCCGACACCAAACTAGGCTCAACAAAACCATTAATTTTAACCAATGAATCTGGGTTAATGGTTTCGGCAAAGTTGTCAGCCGCCGCCGGGTTGGGAACGGTAAATAGGCGATCATACAAACGAATTTCAGCTGGCAAGGCTTTATCGGCGGATACCCAGTGAATAACACCTTTCACTTTGCGTCCATCTGCCGGGTTTTTACCCAGAGTATCCATATCGTAAGTGCAGAATATTGTCGTAATATTGCCTTGTGCATCTTTTTCAATGCGCTCTGCTTTTATTACGTAAGCGCCGCGTAAGCGAACTTCTTTGCCTAGCACTAAACGTTTGTATTTCTTGTTGCCTTCTTCACGGAAATCTTCACGTTCAATCCACAATTCGCGAGTAAATGGAACTTCACGTTCGCCCATTTCAGGCTTGTTTGGATGATTTGCCAGCGTTAACGTCTCGACTTTACCCGCCTCAAAGTTTTCTATCACCACTTTTACAGGGTCAAGAACCGCCATGGCGCGAGGCGCATGTTCGTTTAAGTCTTCACGGATACAAGACTCTAACGAACTGAATTCGATCATATTTTCCTGTTTTGTCACACCTATGCGTTTGCAAAACTCACGAATCGATGCTGGTGTGAATCCACGGCGGCGTAAACCTGAAATCGTCGGCATACGTGGGTCATCCCAACCATCCACTAATTTTTCCGTAACCAGCTGGTTTAGTTTACGCTTAGACATTACCGTGTATTCAAGGTTTAAACGGCTAAACTCATACTGATGTGGTCGACAATCAATCGTGATATTTTCCAACACCCAATCGTACAGACGGCGGTTATCTTGAAACTCTAGGGTACAAATTGAGTGCGTGATCCCTTCCAAGGCATCCGAGATACAGTGGGTAAAATCGTACATTGGATAAATGCACCATTTATTACCCGTTTGGTGATGCTCAGCGAAACGAACACGGTAAAGCACAGGATCGCGCATCACCATAAAGGATGATGCCATGTCAATCTTGGCACGTAGGCACGCTTTGCCTTCTTCGAAACCACCAGCGCGCATTTTCTCAAATAGCGCTAGGTTTTCTTCAATGCTGCGATCGCGGTACGGACTTGGCTTACCTGCTTGAGTCAATGTACCTCGATATTCACGGATCTCTTCTGGACTGAGCTCTTCAACATAAGCCAGACCTTTTTGGATCAACTCAACCGCGTATTGGTATAGTTTGTCAAAATAATCTGACGAATAACAAACATCACCAGACCATTGGAAGCCGAGCCATTTCACGTCGGCTTTGATTGACTCAACGTACTCCATATCTTCTTTTTCAGGGTTTGTATCGTCAAAACGTAAATTACACTGTCCCTGATAGTCCTGAGCAATACCAAAGTTTAAGCAGATAGATTTAGCATGACCGATGTGCAGGTAACCATTTGGCTCGGGCGGAAAACGAGTATGCACACTTGTGTGTTTGCCATCCGCTAAATCTTTATCAATGATTTGGCGAATAAAATTCGATGGACGAGCCTCAGCTTCACTCATCTATAGCACCTCAAAATTATTTAGTATCGTCAGAAGATTTTTCTGTATGTAAGAGCAGCAATGCTTGCAGAAACAGAAAGTTTGTCGCTAATGATCCACAATTATCCGCTCTTGCACAATAAAAAGTGGGCATTTCCTGCGATTATTTCAAGACATTGCCTTTTGTCTGGCTAGGCTAAGCAAAATTTCAGGCAAAGGGCGTAAGAAATAGGCAAAAGCTACCGTTGTGGGCAGTCTTAAATTTGAATAGCGCTCATTTGATGAATAAGAAAAGCCTCTGCATGAAGCAGAGGCTTTAAAATAACCTAATCATCCGTTGCGATTAAGACTAAGGAAGTTTCACGCTAGAAAGATCTTCGTTTGCATTGATAGACTTCATCTCACCAGCAACGATTTCAGCAAGAGGACCTAAGATAACTTGTAGGTTATTAGTACCCAGTTTCACCACACCCATTGCACCCAATGCTTTTAATGTTTTCTCGTCGATAATGCTCATGTCATTGACAGATAAACGTAAGCGAGTGATACAAGCATCGATGTTAGATAGGTTGCTGTGACCGCCTAGAGCTTTAAGGTATTGTTTAGCGAGCTCAGAAGACTCTTTCGCGCCTGATACTTTGCTATCGCTGTCGTCATCTTCGCGACCTGGTGTTTTAAGGCCAAATTTCAAAATAACGGTACGGAAAATCACATAGTAGAGAGCAAAGAACACAATACCTTGAACTATTAGCATGTACCAATTAACCGCCAGTGGGTTACGTGATGACAATACCATATCCACAAGGCCTGCAGAGAAACCGAAACCCGCAATCCACTGCATTGAAGCAGCAATGAATACTGATAGACCCGTCAATGCTGCATGCAGTACATATAGTGCAGGAGCAAGGAACATGAACGAGAATTCTAGAGGTTCAGTTACACCAGTAAAGAATGAAGCAAAACCAGCTGCAATCATGATAGAAGCAACTTTCTCTTTATTCTTCGCTGTAGATGTGTGGTAAATAGCCAATGCCGCACCAGGTAGACCGAACATCATAATAGGGAAGAAGCCTGCTTGGTACATACCCGTTACGCCTGGGATACCAGTACCCTCAGCGATAGATTTTGCACCACCTAAGAAGTTAGGAATGTCGTTAATACCCGCAACGTCAAACCAGAATACTGAGTTCAGTGCGTGATGAAGACCAACAGGGATTAGCAAACGGTTAAAGAACGCATAGATACCTGCACCCGCAGAACCTAGACCTTGAATCGATTCACCAAACGATACTAGACCACCATAAACATGCGGCCATACATACATCAGAACGAAGGCGATAAAAATACCAGCAAACGACGTCAAAATAGGTACTAGGCGTTTGCCAGAGAAGAAGGCTAATGCTTTATGCAATTCTACAGTAGAGAAGCGATTGTAGATTTCAGCAGAAACAATACCTACTAAAATACCAACAAACTGGTTGTTGATTTTACCAAAAGCAGCAGGAACTGCGCTTGGATCAATACCTTGGATCTGTGCAACGGCTCCTGGAGAAAGCAAAGTCGTCACGACTAAGAAACCAACAAACCCCGACAATGCAGCAGCACCGTCTTTATCTTTAGACATACCGTAAGCCACACCAACAGCAAACAGTACAGACATGTTATCAATGATTGCAGCACCTGCTTTAATCAGGAATGCAGCCAAGGCACTGTTTGAACCCCACCCATTTGGGTCGATCCAATAACCAATACCCATTAGTATCGCGGCAGCTGGCAATGTGGCAACTGGTACCATCAACGCCTTGCCTACTTTTTGAAAGTATCCAAGAATATTCACCTTAAGTTCCCCCTATAGGATTTAGGATTTTTTGTATTTGGTTGAGCCACTTATTTTAGTCGCTCAATTTAGTCAAACTCAGTTTATGATATTAATTTTGCTCCGCAAATTAAAACCTTATCATTTGTGATCATAATCACCACAATCTGCCAAATACCAAGGTTTTTGCTAGCGAGATCATAAAACTTATTTTACAATTAAAAAAAATGGAAATTAGGCGATAATATTTGCCTGTTTCATCGTCGAATAGCATGTAAGCTAAACAACCCCGACTGGCTTTTTTCGTATAAAATGCAAACTATAACTATCAAATAACCCAGTCAAAACGAGCACTTAATTTTAATGTCATCCAGCATTGGCTGTTTGCTAGCAAGATAATTCGCGACCTAATTGAAGTAAGAAACGAAAGCACCGTACTGGCACATTCCACCTTTCATTTCGTCGCCTCGCCAAATTTATAAAGTATTGATAGATAAGGATTTGATTATTATGTACGCACTAACTAACTGTAAAATCTACACTGGCAGTGATGTGCTAGTTGACCATGCTGTGATTATCAACAACGAGTTGATTGAAGCGGTCTGTCCTATTGCGGATTTACCACAAGATATAGCGACACAAGATTTAAATGGTGCAAACCTAAGCCCAGGCTTTATCGACCTGCAATTGAATGGTTGTGGCGGTGTGATGCTGAATGATGAAGTAACGGCGACTACGATGCAGATCATGCATAAAGCCAACCTAAAATCAGGATGCACAAGCTTTTTGCCAACGTTAATCACCTCTTCAGACGAAGACATGCGCAAAGCGATTTCTGCCGCACGTGAATATCACTCTCAATATAAAAACCAATCACTGGGTTTACACCTTGAAGGGCCATATCTTAATGTGATGAAAAAAGGCATTCACAGTGTGGATTTCATCCGCCCTTCAGATGACAACATGATCGCCACTATGTGTGAAAATAGCGATGTGATTGCTAAAGTGACATTGGCGCCAGAGCACAACAATCCAGAACACATTGAACGTCTGGTGAAAGCTGGCATTGTGGTATCGATTGGTCACACTAACGCAACTTATACTGAAGCACGTAAAAGCTTTGAATCAGGCATCACCTTTGCCACACACTTATTTAATGCCATGACGCCGATGGTTGGACGTGAACCCGGTGTCGTTGGTGCAATTTATGACACCCCAGAAGTTTATGCTGGCATTATTGCTGATGGCTTTCATGTTGATTATGCTAACATCAGAATTGCTCACAAAATCAAAGGCGAAAAGCTTGTATTAGTGACCGATGCCACAGCTCCTGCAGGCGCTAACATGGATTACTTTATTTTTGTCGGTAAGAAAGTATATTACCGTGATGGTAAGTGTGTTGATGAAAACGGCACACTGGGCGGCTCAGCACTCACTATGATTGAGGCAGTGCAAAACACTGTTGAGCACGTTGGTATCGCATTGGACGAAGCTCTGCGGATGGCGACTCTATATCCGGCAAAAGCAATTGGTGTGGATCACAAACTAGGCCGAGTTAAAAAAGGCATGGTGGCGAACCTCACTGCATTTGATAGAGACTTCAATGTTCAGGCGACGGTTGTTAACGGACAATACGAGCACAATTGATAATGAATGGCGGACAAATAGGTAACGTAGATTTAGTCAAACAACTCAACAGCGCAGCAGTGTACCGATTGATCGACCTACAAGGTCCGATATCTCGTATTCAAGTTGCCGATGTGAGCCAACTTGCTCCAGCAAGTGTTACAAAAATAACCCGCCAACTTCTGGAACGCGGCCTCATTAAAGAGGTCGCACAACAAGCCTCTACTGGCGGACGTAGAGCCATCTCCTTAACAACCGAAGTCGCCCCTTTTCACTCTGTCGCCGTACGTTTAGGCCGAGATTACATTCAGCTCAGCCTGTATAATTTAGGGGGCAAAGAACTCGCGTCGGACTATCACGAGTTTCACTATTCTCACCAAACACAATTAATTGAGGGACTCCTTTTCCACCTCAATACCTTTATCAAACAACAGCAAGAGCGAATCGAACAGTTCATTGCCATTGGTATTGCCCTACCCGGCTTAGTCAACCCAGAAACGGGTGTCGTAGAATACATGCCCAACATTGCTATTGATGCACTCGCTTTAGGTGACATCATTCGTGATAATTTTCATGTTGAATGTTTTGTTGGTAACGACGTGCGCGGCATGGCGCTTGCCGAACATTATTTTGGTGCCAGCAAAGACTGTCAAGACTCTATCCTAGTCAGCGTTCACCGAGGAACTGGTGCTGGCATTATCGTCAATGGCCAAGTATTCCTAGGCTATAACCGTAACGTGGGTGAAATTGGTCATATCCAAATCGACCCACTCGGCGAACAGTGTCAATGCGGAAATTTCGGCTGTTTAGAAACGGTAGCCGCAAACCCGGCTATTATATCTCGTGTTAAAAAACTGATTGCTCAGGGCTATGAATCTAGCCTAGCGAATATAGAGAGCATTACCATCAATGATGTATGTGAGCACGCCAATCTCGGTGATGAGCTAGCAAAACAGAGCTTAATTCGAGTGGGTAATCAACTCGGTAAAGCCATTGCGATGACCATCAACTTGTTCAACCCACAAAAAGTGGTAATTGCAGGTCAAATCACAGCCGCTCAAGAGATCGTATTCCCCGCGATTCAACGAAATGTAGAGAATCAATCACTCAAAACTTTCCACACCAATTTACCCATAGTCGCGTCGCAGATTGATAAACAACCAACCATAGGTGCATTTGCTATGATTAAACGGGCAATGTTAAATGGTGTTTTACTTCAAAAATTACTTGGCGATTAAGCAACCGATTGAATTATAATAAAAGGCTGTGTCGTCATGACACAGCCTTTTTTACAACCAAAACATTATTTTTAAACCAAAGCATTACTAAAGGAATTTATGGAACTTATCCTAATTTCAACGGCTTTTTTCGCAGGGTTTATTGCCTTGAAATGCAATTTACCTCCGTTGGTTGGCTTTTTAGTTGCTGGGTTTGGCCTTAATGCCGCTGGCTACCACAGCAGCGATACCATTCTGACCCTAGCCGATCTAGGGGTTACCTTATTGCTGTTCACAATTGGACTTAAGCTAGAGATTAAAACCTTACTTGCGAGAGAAATTTGGGCTGGTGCCACGGTTCATAACCTCCTTTCGACAGGAATTTTCAGCATTGCTTTATTGATATTCAAATATTTAGGGGTTAGCTCTCTGGCCTCGATGTCAATTGAACAATTAGTTCTGCTTGGTTTTGCTTTGTCATTCTCCAGTACTGTTTTTGCGGTGAAATCACTGCAAGAGAAAGGAGAAATGAACGCGACATACGCCACTATCGCCATCGGTATTCTTGTGATGCAAGATATCTTTGCTGTCATATTTTTAACCGTCTCGACAGGAAAACTTCCTCATTGGTACGCTGCCACTTTATTGATCCTACCCTTTATGCGACCACTATTTTACAAACTGCTCGACTGGGTTGGTCACGGTGAAATGCTTGTTCTGTTTGGTATATTTTTTGCCTTAGTGGTCGGAGCAGGATCATTTGAATTGGTTGGGATGAAACCCGATCTTGGTGCTCTGATTTTAGGCATGCTGCTAGCAGGCCATCGCAAAGCATCTGAGTTGTCAAAATCACTCTTTAATCTAAAAGAGCTGTTTCTCGTCTGCTTTTTCCTCAACATTGGACTATCAGAACAACCCACAATGACTGGGTTTGCGCTCGCATTGTTGCTCTTACTGCTGCTTCCCATCAAAGGTATCCTCTATTTTTGGGTACTCAACCGCTTTAAATTCCGAGTGAGAACCTCATTGTTAGCCACCTTGTCTTTATTCAATTTCAGTGAATTCGGACTGATTGTGGGGGGGCTTGCTTTCAAAATGGGATGGATGTCGGGTGATATATTGGTCGCACTGGCCATTGCGGTATCCATTTCATTTGTAATCGCAGCCCCAATAAGCCGTAAAGGCCATGAACTCTATCAACATTCACGGCAATGGCTCAAAGAACATGCCGCTGAAAAACTCAACACCAAAGATCAATTAATTAATCCAGGCCATGCCCAGGTACTCATATTAGGGATGGGCCGCATAGGTACCGGTGCATATGATGAGTTGCGCTCTCGTTATGGCAAAATAAGTTTAGGCATAGAAGTCCGAGAAGAGGTTGCTCATGATCACCGCTCACAAGGGCGCAATGTTATTGCTGGTGATGCAACCGACCCTGATTTTTGGGAGCGTATTCTAGACACTGGTAATGTAAAACTCGTACTGCTTGCTATGCCGCATCATCAGGGTAACCAAATCGCACTATCGCAGTTACAACACCGTAATTTTAAAGGTCAAATCGCAGCCATCGCCGAATACCCAGACCAATTGGAATCACTATTGGAAAGTGGTGTTGATGCGGCATTCAACATCTATAGCGAAGCGGGTAGCGGTTTTGCCCGTCACGTATGTAAACAGCTCCAACCTAATTTTACTAAACCGTAATAATGTCTAGGTAAGCCATCGCAATTTTTAGGTAAAACATTGTCATTTCTATGCCCAACTCAATACGGCCCCAGAGCTTAGTTGGGCATAATTTACCCACCATCGCTCAAAAACAGAAAACAAATAGAAAAAATTCATATAAAGCACTCATTACTTAAATAAAATTCACCAAGATGCATCTTATGTGATATTAACGACACCATATGGTTGCTTTTTTTAACCAGAATGGCAAATTAGGTCCAACAGATTAAAAATCATCAAAAGGAAGTTGTATGTGTTCTATATTTGGCATTCTTGATATTAAAAGTGATGCAACAGCGTTACGCCCAATAGCGCTAGAGATGTCTAAAAAAATGCGTCACCGCGGCCCTGACTGGTCTGGCATCTATGCTTCAGAAAAAGCAATCTTGGCTCATGAGCGCCTTTCTATTGTCGGTTTAAACAGCGGCGCACAACCACTTTACAGCCCAAATAAAAAGCACATATTAGCGGTCAATGGTGAGATTTATAACCACAAAGAAATTCGTGCTCGTTACCAAGGCAAATACGATTTTCAAACCGACTCTGACTGTGAAGTGATATTAGCGCTTTATGCAGACATGGGTGCCGCGCTGCTTGAAGAACTCAACGGCATCTTTGCCTTTGTGCTCTATGATGAAGAAAAAGATGAGTACCTCATCGGGCGTGACCATATTGGTATCATTCCTCTTTACCAAGGCCATGACGAACACGGTAACTACTACATTGCATCCGAAATGAAAGCTTTGGTAAGCATTTGCAAAACTATCAGTGAATTTCCTCCTGGTAGTTACTACAGCTCGAAAGAGGCAGGCGCACAGCGCTACTATATTCGAGATTGGAATGAATATGCGGCAGTCCAAGGCAATAGCAGCAGTAAAGAAGAGCTAAAACAAGCATTAGAAGCGGCCGTGAAGCGCCAACTGATGACAGATGTACCTTATGGTGTTTTGCTTTCTGGAGGATTGGACTCTTCAATTACGTCAGCCATTGCGAAACGTTACGCTGCAATGCGAATTGAAGATGATGAACAATCAGAAGCATGGTGGCCACAGCTTCACTCTTTTGCGGTGGGTTTAGACGGTGCTCCAGACCTTAAAGCGGCTCGTGAAGTGGCTGAAAAAATTGGCACTGTACACCACGAAATGACTTATACCATCCAAGAGGGTTTAGATGCTATTCGTGATGTTATTTACCATATTGAAACGTATGACGTGACGACAATTCGAGCCTCTACTCCGATGTATTTGATGGGGCGGAAAATCAAAGCTATGGGTATCAAAATGGTACTTTCCGGCGAAGGAGCGGATGAGATCTTCGGTGGTTACTTATACTTCCACAAAGCACCAAACGCGCAAGAATTCCACGAAGAAACTGTGCGTAAACTGCTGGCGTTGAACTTGTTTGACTGCGCTCGCGCTAATAAATCTTTAGCGGCTTGGGGAGTGGAAGGACGCGTTCCTTTCCTAGACAAAGAGTTTATTGATGTTGCAATGAGGCTTAACCCTGCTGACAAAATGTGTGGCAATGGCAAGATGGAAAAACACATTCTACGTGAGTGCTTTGAAGATTATCTGCCAGCCTCGATTGCTTGGCGTCAAAAAGAGCAATTTTCCGATGGTGTGGGCTATAGCTGGATTGACACACTAAAGAGTGTTGCTGAAGAAAAAGTTACCGATCAACAGATGGAAACAGCAAAATACCGCTTCCCATATAATACTCCAGCGACAAAAGAAGGGTATGTTTACCGCGAGATCTTCGAAGAGCTGTTCCCGTTAGAGTCTGCTGCACAATGCGTTCCTGGAGGTCCTTCTGTAGCTTGTTCTTCCGCCAAAGCAATAGAGTGGGATGAATCCTTTAAAAATTGTATTGACCCGTCAGGCCGAGCTGTCAAAGCGGTGCATAATGAAGCGTACTAACCAAAACGCTGGCTAATAAAGCAAATAAAAGGCGCAAAATGCGCCTTTTATTTGTCTAAAGAGCTTACTGTAGAGAGTCAATCACGAATCTAATTCTAAATGTTTATTATCAATGCTCATCGGTATCACTTGGCTGATCATTTTAACCAGCATAATCGATCGCGTCTCACCATCGGGCTCTTGGTAAATGGCATCAATTCCTGAGAACTGCCCACCCTTAAGTCGAACTACCTGCCCTTTTTCTGGAATATTGAACGATGCTACCGGTAATTTTAACTGGTCGAGTAACTTCAATTCCTCGATCAAATCACTGTCCAACTCCTTCGGATGTGAACCAAATCGGATGAAATCAACCACACCGCGAGTAGAGCGCACACTAGTAAAGGTTGGGCCAATTTCAAAATCAAAGTAAATGAACATATAGGAGGGAAAAAGTGGCTCTTTGACAACTTGCCGCTTACCCCGAAGAATTCTCTCTAGTTCAATTTCTGGGTAGAAACATTCGACACCTTGGTTTTCAAGGTGTGCTTTAGCACGCCTCTGATCGCCACGTTTACAATACAACAAATACCAACGTTTCATTTTATTCCTAGCTACTGCTTTTCTTTTTCTTGAATCCTAACACCATCCTCCTCCTCAATAAACGGCTAATAAACTGAACACAAAAATAAACCCTTAATGTCCGAACAAGGCAAATTCAAATAATCAGTAATGAAAGATAAGTTTTCATAACGCAACAAAACTTTGAGCATTGATAGACATGCATTTTAAAAACAATGAGTTAGTTAATAATACCAGAATAAAATACTGATTTTACTCATTGCGATACGCTAAAAGCCCATGTATATCTAAAGCACAATTTTTCTCATCTCAAATACTAATAATTCTTATGACAAACCAACATCAATACTTTGGGCACCCAAGGGGCCTATTTTTACTTTTTGGCACAGAGCTATGGGAGCGTTTTTCGTATTATGCGATGCGCGCCATTTTGGTACTTTATCTTACAGACGCAACGATGAATGGCGGTCTAGGTTGGTCGACTAAAGATGCTCTCGATCTTTACGGCACCTATACAGGGCTAGTCTACATCACACCGCTTATTGGTGGTTACCTTGCAGATAACTACCTTGGGCAACGCCGTTCTATTTTATTGGGTGGAGCGTTAATGGCCATTGGCCAATTTACGCTGGCACTGCCTGCAGATGTGCTAGGCATTGGCTCTCTACACACTTTCTATTTAGGCCTTGCACTGCTTATCTGTGGTAACGGTCTATTTAAGCCCAATATCTCAACAATGGTTGGTGACCTATATAATGAAGGTGATAACCGTCGTGATGGCGCGTTCACCATCTTCTACATGGGGATCAATTTAGGTGCGCTACTTGCTGGTGTGATCTCTGGTTCAGTTACTAACTCATTTGGTTGGAAAGCCGGTTTTGTGGCCGCTGGTATTGGTATGCTGATCAGCCTTGTGATGCAAATGGCAATGGCTCAATCATGGCTTGGTAATATTGGCCGCGAACCAGCAGCTAAGCGCGATCTAAAACTGAAAAAATCAGCAAATAAAGAACCACTAACGAAAGCAGAAGTAGATCGTATCAAAGTTATCCTTGTGATGAGTTTGTTTACTATTGTTTTCTGGGCGGGTTTCGAACAAGCTGGTGGTTTAATGAACATTTACACGCAGCAATACACTGATCGTATGATGGGCGGTTTTGAGATACCTGCGGCTTGGTTCCAATCGTTAAATCCATTTTTCATTATTACTCTTGCCCCTGTATTAGCCGTATTATGGGTAAAATTAGGTAAGCGTGAACCAAACTCGCCAATGAAGTTTGCATTAGCGATGTTCTTCTTAGCCCTAGGCTTCCTATGCATGGTTGGTGCGGTTATGGAGCAAGGTGGTGACACTACCGTAAAAACATCAATGCTATGGCTTGTCGGTGCCTTCTTCTTCCATACCTTGGGCGAACTGTGTCTATCACCAATTGGTCTATCGCTTGTCACTAAACTAGCCCCACTACGCCTTGCTTCATTAATGATGGGAGCATGGTTCGGTTGTAACGCAATCGCGAATTATGTAGCAGGCCATGTAGGTTCTCATGTGGGAGAGCTTGGTGCGATGGCTATCTTCAGCGGTATTGCAGTAACAGCAACCATTGGCGGCGTCATTTTACTGTTGTGCTCTAACACGCTCGTTCGTTGGATGCACGGTGCAGAAAGAGCCACAAGCTACGCTGAAGAAATTGAGGAGCAACAAGCTCAGTTGGTTTAGCTTCAAATATACCTAGTGGTAATTCAAGAATAATAATGACAAACGGTCACGCTATAGTGACCGTTTTTGTACCAGAAAAGAATTCAACTCATCAGCGCTTAACTAAGGAAGCCATCATTTCTATATGCATTGCCGAATCATTTAGGCACTCAATGTAGGTAAACAATTCTCCACCAGCATGTATAAAGGTTTCTTTACCTTGCTCAGCTATCTCTTCTAGGGTTTCTAAACAATCCACCGAGAAGGCGGGTGTGATGATATCCAACTTTTTAATACCGCGGCTTGGCAGAGCCTCTAATGTTTTATCCGTATAAGGCTGTAGCCACTCTTCACGTCCAAAAATAGACTGATAGGTCATGCCGATTTGGTCAGCATTCAAACCAAGTTCTTGTGCCAAAAGTTCTGTGGTTTTTTGGCAGTGCTGTGGGTAGATATCACCGTTATCGGCGTATCGCTTAGGGATACCGTGGTAGGAACAAAGCAAATAGTCACCTTGCCCGTTACGTTGCCAAGAGTCACGGACTCTACTCGCCAAAGATCGTATATAAGCAGGGTGATTATGATAATCACGAATAAAACGTAAATTGGGCGTCACAGGGATACGTTTCATCGCTTTGGCAAGGCCATCAAACACGGCAGCCGTAGTAGTACCAGAATATTGAGGGTACAGAGGCAGCACTACAATCTCTTCAACACCACGCTCCAATAATGTGTTGATACCCTCTAAAAGGCTTGGTGAACCATAGGTCATACCAAGTTCCACTGGTGTACCGAGATACTGTTCTAACGCTTGCACTTGGCGTTTAGAGTACACCATCAAAGGAGAGCCTTCTTCCATCCAAACAGATTGATATAACTTAGCAACCTTGGGAGCTCGCAGCGGAAGAATCACACCATGTAATAATGGACACCAGATCCAACGATTCATATCAACCACACGCTGGTCATGTAAAAATTGGCTTAAAAATCGTTTTACTGCCGATGCCGTCGGTTCACTCGGCGTTCCCAAGTTAACCAATAGCACACCCTGTTTTTGATTATTTTGCATTACTTCCATTCATCCATTTCATTGTTAATTATTGAGTACGAATTCGCGGCAGGAAAGTTCATAAAAAAAGCGACCTTTAGGTCGCTTCCACTATAACAAAGTTAACAAGCCTATACTGAGCCAATTATGCTAATGCTTTCTCAATATCAGCGCTAACTTGAGCAACTGGCTTAGTGCCATCAAATTTTAGGTATTTCGTATTACCCATTTGTGCTTCTTTACCGTAGTAAGTGATCAGTGGCGCTGTTTGCTCGTGGTAAACACCTAAACGAGCACGAACGGTTTCTTCTTTGTCATCATCACGAACGACAAGATCTTCACCTGTTACGTCATCTTTACCTTCCACTTTTGGCGGGTTGTAAATGGCGTGGTAGGTACGACCAGAAGCCAAGTGAGCACGACGTCCCGCCATACGCTCAACAATAACGTCATCGGCAACATCAAACTCAATCACATAGTCAACATTAATACCCATTGCTTTTAAGCCATCAGCTTGAGGAATCGTGCGAGGAAAACCATCGAGTAAAAAGCCCTTTTCACAATCGGCTTGGGTGATGCGTTCTTTGATTAAGCCAAGGATGATTTCATCAGAAACAAGTTGACCAGCATCAATCACTGATTTCGCTTTTTTGCCAAGTTCAGTACCTGCTTTAATCGCAGCACGTAACATATCACCAGTAGAGATTTGTGGAATACCGTACTTCTCCATGATGAATTGAGCTTGAGTGCCTTTACCTGCACCGGGAGCACCTAGAAGAATGATGCGCATGTTTAATCCTCTTTAGAAAATTATGATTTATACCGAAGCTCACAACCAGATGAGACTTAAAACCAACGGTAAGTTTCGGTATAACGGTAATGAGATGAGTGAATAATAATTCGGCGAGCAACATACACAGCTTACCGATCGCATTCAAGCGATGCATTCTAACATACAAATTTAAGCGACTAACCAGATTAAGACTAAAGAATATAATCTTGGCCGGATGTTCGCTGCAAGTTTGCCTAAAATATCGCTCGTTCTCAGCAGAGAATCGCTATTCAAAGCAAAAAGCTCGCAGTTGCGAGCTTTTTGTTAGCCAGTTAGCTATTCAACCTTAGTCAAAAGCTGATTAATTGCGGTTAGGAATTGTGACGGATCTTCCATCGAACCACGCTCAGCAAGCGTCGCTTGACCTAGTAAAACTTCAACCCAGCGACCAAATACTTGCTCATCCGCTTCATCGGCCATCCGTTTCACTAACGCATGTTCAGGGTTAAGTTCCAAAATATACTTCACCTCTGGTACCGGTTGACCAGCCGCAGCAAGCAATTTTGCCATCTGCGTACCCATCTCATAATCGTCGGTCACAACAACCGCTGGAGTACTTGCCAGTTTAAAAGTAGTTCGAACTTCTTTGACACGATCGCCAAGGTACTGCTTCGTACGTTCAACCACCGATTTAAACTCTTCTTCAGTCTCTTTATGCTTCTCTTTTTCCGCTTCATCTTCGAACTGGCTCAGATCTAGCCCAGCTTTGGTGATGGATTGGAACATTTTTCCATCAAACTCAGTGAGGTAGTTCATCAACCACTCATCAATGCGATCAAACATTAAAATAACTTCGATACCTTTGGCTTTAAACTGCTCTAGGTGTGGGCTATTTTTGGCCGCAGCATAGCTATCGGCGGTGAGGTAGTAGATTTTATCCTGCCCCTCTTTCATCCGTTCAACATAAGCCGCTAAACTAACCGTTTGCTCTGCTGAGTCAACCTCGGTCGAGGCGAAGCGCAATAGGTTGGCGATCTTCTCTTTATTAGCAAAATCTTCTGCAGGCCCCTCTTTGAGTACCAAACCAAACTCTTTCCAGAAGGTTTGATATTTATCAGCATCATTGCTCGCCATACGTTCAAGCATGGTCAATACACGCTTGGTACAAGCATTACGCAATGATTGAGTCACCTTGTTATCTTGTAAAATCTCGCGTGAAACATTAAGCGGTAAATCGTTTGAGTCGATTAAACCACGAACAAAGCGCAAGTAGGACGGCATAAATTGCGCAGCATCATCCATGATAAAGACACGCTGAACATAAAGTTTCAAGCCTGATTTATGATCGCGATTCATCATATCCCAAGGTGCTTTCGCTGGAATATAAAGTAGGCTGGTATAATCGTTTTTACCTTCTACACGGTTATGGCTCCACACCAGTGGGTCAGCATAATCATGGGAAACGTGTTTATAGAACTCTTGATACTCTTCATCACTGATTTCTGACTTAGAACGCGTCCACAACGCCTGTGCTTTGTTGATTTGTTCCCACTGGGTCTCTTCAGTCTCGTTACCTTCGTCATCACGAACTTTGGTTTGGATAGAAACTGGAATTCCAATGTGGTCTGAATATTTAGAAATCACATCACGCAGACGCCATTCAGAAAGGAACTCTTTGCCTTCCTCTCGCATGTGCAAAATGATATCGGTTCCACGAGACTCTTTATTAATGCTTTCTACTGTATATTCACCTTCACCTTGTGAATACCATTGAACCGCTTCGTTAGCGGGTAAACCCGCAGCGCGAGTTTTTACAGTGACCGCATCAGCGACGATGAAGGCCGAGTAAAAACCCACCCCAAACTGACCGATAAGCTGAGAGTCTTTAGATTGATCTTGGGATAGTTTAGAGAAAAACTCCGCTGTGCCGGATTTTGCAATCGTACCTAGATGTTCAATGACATCTTCGCGGCTCATACCAATACCGTTATCTGAAATGGTCAGCGTATTCGCTTGGGTATCAAACGATAATTTAACGCCTAAGTTGGCATCACCTTGATATAAATCGGCATTAGACAACGCTTGAAAACGAAGTTTATCCGCAGCATCAGAGGCATTTGAAATTAATTCGCGAAGGAAGATCTCTTTATTGGAATAAAGAGAGTGAATCATAAGATGAAGTAACTGTTTGACTTCAGATTGAAAACCACGAGTTTCTTTATTGGTAGTAGCCGTTTCGCTCATACTAGCTCCATAACATCTGAGTTATTTTCATTCACACACAGAGTGTGCAACCAAGGATGATTTGCTAGTAAGATGAGGCTGGCAATTGTAAATTCAAGGTCAATAATCATAAAAACACTGTTTTTTTCATTTATTTTGATTATGCTTGCCGTAATTTTTATCAAAGAAAATAAAAACTAGCATAATGTTTCATCAATTGCTTCCCCAAGCAGGCTAGGTTGATGGACGGTTAAACATGCCAACAATAAGAAGATTATCATGAGTAACATAGGCACAAAATTCATCCTTGCTAACCGATTCACGTTTGATCCCAATAGTAACTCTTTGCTTGAACAAGAAAACGAACAAGAGGCTGTTCGCCTTGGTAGTAACGAAAGTCGAATTTTACTTCTACTTTGTGAACGCCCCAATGAAGTGATTACACGCCATGAACTGCATGAGTTTGTTTGGCGTGAACAAGGTTTTGAAGTTGATGACTCAAGCTTAACTCAAGCGATTTCAACACTTCGTAAGATGTTGAAAGATCAAACCAAATCACCAGAATTCGTCAAAACCGTGCCGAAACGAGGTTATCAAATGATCGCCTCGGTGACTCGAGCAACCCCCTACTCACAAAAAAACACCTTCAACGAGCCTGAAGAGGAACCGTTACTGGCCAGTGAGTCTATCCAAGACATTGACGCGGATACCACTTCGCAACCCGAAGAGACAACATCCCAAACCGTGACGACAGATCCACTCGCGAAAGTAAAAATAGGGAGAGAAAAGTTAACACTGCAAAGCAAATTGATGCTGGTTGTGGCTCTTTTCTTACCTATCCTGGCTCTCCTATTGACTAGCCCTGCACAATCAAAATTTAAACAGATTGCGGTTTATAACAACATAGTTGTGAATACGCCCATCAATCATCCAGACCTAAACAAATGGTTACCTTCTATTGAAAAGTGCGTAAAAAAATACAATGAATCACATACTGGAGAACTGGCACCTAAGCAGGTGATTGCGACTGGTGGTCAAAATAATCAGCTCGTATTGAATTACATCCATAGTTCTGAGTTCTCGGGTGAAAATGTCACTTTACGAATTTTAGCTAACCAAGATGATTTGGCCAACGTGTGTAAATAAGGGCATAAATATGAATCCAAAAGTGGCAACCCTCATCTTAGCTATCTCTGCACTATTCAGTAGTTGGTTATACTGGGGCAGTGATTTAAAAATAGAACAAATCCTAACGGCGCAAGAATGGCAATCTAAAATGGTCACTGTGGTAAAACGCAGTCAACAGAATGATTCTGTTGGGCCAATCCGTCGGGTTGATGTCAATTCGAATGTGAAATATTTACCTAACGGTACTTATATTAGAATGTCAAATGTGAAGTTATTCGCCGTGGGTGGTGAAAGTGAAAGTTTCATTAATATCTCAGAAACCGGCACCTGGGATATCAGTGATAGCTACTTATTGATATCGCCTAGCGAATTTAAAAACATTAGTTCTAGTCAAAGTAAGGACTTTACCCCTGAGCAATTAGAACTGATTACTCAATTTTTCAAGATGGATGCTCAACAAAGTCGACGCATTGATGTCGTCAATGAAAAAACATTATTGCTCACCAGCCTAAGCCATGGTTCGACAGTGCTGTTTATCAATTAGCCATCGAGTAATCTGTAACTTCAATGAAGGGTCGAAAAGATCCTTTGTTGCGTATGGCCCTTACTTCTTCACAAAAGGTACACCATGGAAAAAGCCAATATTGAGATCTACTATTGCCGCCAGTGTAATTGGATGCTTCGAGCCACTTGGCTAAGCCAAGAGTTACTGCATACTTTTAGTGAAGAAATTGAATCTGTGCGTCTCTACCCTGATACAGGGGGACGATTTGAAATCATGTGCAATGGACAACGTATTTGGGAACGTAAACATGATGGTGGTTTCCCTGAAGCAAAAGTTCTTAAGCAACGAGTCCGAGATATCATTGACCCAGAGCGAGATCTGGGTCATTCAGACAACAGGTAAATCAGATAGCGACCGGTTTAAGAGCTAGTCGCTAAACGATATTGCGCCAGTCCTTGCCCCTCTAGCCCCATTACTTGAAATAATCCATCCGTATAAATAGCGTAGCTTGGGGGAAATTCATTACGTGGAAAGGTCGCGGACCCCGGGTTGACAATAATGACATCATCTTGACCTTGCGCCATAGGGATGTGCGAGTGGCCATGGATCAAAACATCACCTTTTTTTAATGGTGGCCTATTTTGAGCATTATATTGATGGCCATGCGTTAAGAAAAAACGAGTTCCTGACTCCAAAACTACCCAACAAAAATCCATCATCATCGGAAAGTCGAGCAGCATTTGGTCGACTTCGCTATCACAATTGCCTCTGACCGCCACAATATGCGGCGCCCATCGATTCAAGCACTCCGCCACTGCGGTCGGATTATACCCATCAGGTATAGGATTACGCGGACCATGATTTAAAAGGTCTCCTAGCAGTACTAAAGTGTCTGCACCTGACTGTTCAAATAGACTGAGTACTTTTTCAGTAGCAGGCAGTGAACCGTGTAAATCCGAAGCAAAAAACAACTTCATACTTTTATCTCCGTATTTTGGAGCTACAGATTGTACGAATTTCAGCACACTTCGTCATCTTTAGTTATGGATAAACATTGTCATTTATCACCACGAACAATTCACGTATGCTAAATAAGTTTCCTATATTAGGTTAGATGGCAAACAAGCATCGTCACTTAACCAACATGGCTATCGTTCTCATCACCACCATTTAGGTGATATCGCACAGACCAATGAGGTAGAAACATGAAAATACTATTAACGGGAGGGACTGGCTTTATCGGTAAAGAGCTGATGAAACAGATTTTCACGCACAATATCTACCTTCTCACGCGCGATATAGAGCGAGCTAAACAGCAGCTCGCCCATGTAGACAAAGGTAGTATCACCTACCTGACCTCCCTAGCGAGTTTAAAAGACGCGAATCAATTTGACGCCATTATCAATCTTGCAGGAGAACCGATCGCCGACAAACGTTGGAGCAAACAGCAAAAATCGATCATTTGCGCTAGCCGATGGGAAATAACAGAGCGGTTAGTTGAACTCATCCATGCCAGTACTGAACCACCCTCCGTTTTCATCAGTGGCTCGGCCGTCGGCTATTATGGTGACCAACAGTCTCATCCGTTTGATGAAACATTACATGTGCACCAACAAAGTTTTCCTCATCACGTTTGCGAAAAATGGGAGCGCATCGCACTCCAAGCGCAATCAGAAAAAACTCGAGTGTGCCTATTGCGTACGGGGATCGTGCTCGCTAGTGATGGTGGTGCTTTAAAGAAAATGCTGCCACCTTACCGTTTAGGCTTGGGCGGCCCTCTTGGTAAGGGTGAACAGTATATGCCATGGATCCACTTATTAGATATGGCACGAGCGATAGCCTATTTATTAGACACGCCACATGCACAAGGTGCTTTTAACCTCTGTGCTCCACATCCCGTACCTAATAAGCATTTTAGCCAGCTATTGGCGAAAACATTACGTCGACCACACATACTATTCACTCCCAAATGGGTTCTAAACCTTGCAATGGGTGAAGCGGCTGTTTTACTGTTTGACAGTATTAGAGCAAAACCTAAAAAGCTAACCGAGCTAGGATTTCACTTCCAGTTTTCACACCTAGAACCTGCGTTGAAAAATATATTACAACATCGTGCTTAACCAAAACTGGCCTATATTTTTTGTGAATAGCAAGGTATACGATAATGACAAAAGCGATACTTATCAGTGGATAAACCGACGGTTGCATAAAGTAGAGCAACCAACTTAATTGTCATTAATTCGTAACATTCATGTGACATGATACAACTCTGGATATCCCAGTTAATCCAATATAAAGCGTTACATGTGGTACGACGAATATGACATTACACCAATTAAATTGGCTCAGTGTCGGTGTTGCGCTGACACTATTTTTAATATTATAGACACCTCTGCTTGCCCTCTCTTTGAGAGATAAAAAACGCTACTTTAACGGTAGCGTTTTTCATTTGCCCTTGATATTCCAATTTTTACCCCTATTTCTAAGACTATAAACTTGATTATCGCAAGGAAAATATCATGCAATCACCTTACATCGTTGAGGTCAATCAGCACAACTTTCGAGAGGTGTTCGAACGCTCAGTTGAGACTCCTATTCTCTTTTATTTTTGGGCACCCATGAATCAAGAGAGCGTACAACTCATTCCTGAATTACAAAGCGTAGCGCAACAACACAGTGGCGCATTCACATTGGCTCTTCTCAACTGCCAACAAGAACAGCAAGTGGCAGCACAATTTGGTGTTCAAGCCCTGCCAACAATCGCTCTGTTTATTAATGGTCAAGCGGTCGACGGTTTAGCAGGTGCTCAGACCATAGAAACAGTGAATACAATGTTAAACAAACATTTGCCAAGCCACGATGAAATTGCGCTACAGCAAGCCTTAACACTGATAGAGCAAACACAACATTCGCAAGCACTACCTTTGCTACTAAGTCTACCTGACGATATGAAAGCAAAAGCAGAGGTCAAACTGGCCCTCGCTGATGTGTTTCTGGAAACTCAGCAGTATGAAGCGGCAGAAACAGAACTGGAACGCATCCCACTAGAGTATCAAGATGGTTACTACAAAGGCTTAATCGCCAAACTGGAGCTGCACAAGCAAGCCGCTGACAGCCCAGAGATTCAAGCATTAGAAGAGATTTTTTCCGCTGAGCCAAACAACGCTCACATAGCAAGTGAGTTAGCGCTTCAATATCATCAAGTTAACCGTAATGAAGAAGCTCTCGAGCTGTTATGGTCATTTTTACAAAGCGACCTCAATTGCCTCGATGGCGGGCTCAAAAAAGTGTTTATGGACATTTTAAGTGCTCTTGGACAAGGAAATAGTGTGGCAAATCTCTATCGCAGAAAGCTGTATTCACTATTATACTAATAATATCAAGCAATTAAACTGGAAACGTTCTGCTTTGATTGTTTAAAAAACCAGTATCAAATCTCATTATTTCATTTGTTCCATATCGATAACTGATAGAGAATGATCAATAGCAAAGCTCAAACGTTGATGAGAATCGCTCCTATATCCAAATGACTTGGAGATACTGGCAGTCGGCAAGTGAGTTCATCCCTATGAGCACAATAAGCTCTATGATTGGGGTGAACGAACTTAGCTAACACAGCGGCCGATTCAATAGAGAAAGGAACATCAACATTAGGATTATTTAATACTTAAAAGGAACCGTTATGGCTATTGATTCACTCGTCGCCGTTGGCATATTTGTATTCGTCGTTATTTCATTTATCTTTTCTGCAGTGAAAACCGTTTCACAAGGGAGCAATTGGACAGTAGAGCGTTTTGGACGTTACACACACACCCTACGCCCCGGTTTAAATATCATTATTCCATTCATTGATCGCGTCGGACAAAAAATCAATATGATGGAACAGGTGCTTGATATCCCAGCACAAGAAGTGATATCCAAAGATAACGCCAATGTTGTTATCGACGCGGTTTGCTTCGTGCAAGTGATTGATGCTGCAAAAGCCGCCTATGAAGTTAGCGAACTACAACACGCCATTCGCAACTTAACTCTAACCAATATGCGTACCGTACTGGGCTCGATGGAACTGGATGAAATGCTCAGCCAGCGTGACATGATCAACACTAAATTGTTATCGATAGTCGATCAGGCGACTAACCCTTGGGGTGTAAAAGTCACTCGCATCGAAATTAAAGATGTACAACCACCAGCGGATTTAACCGCAGCGATGAATGCGCAAATGAAAGCGGAGAGAAATAAACGTGCTGAAGTGTTAGAAGCCGAAGGCGTACGTCAAGCACAAATTTTACGCGCCGAAGGCCAAAAGCAGTCTGAAATACTTAAAGCTGAAGGTGAAAAGCAGGCGGCTATTCTTCAAGCCGAAGCACGTGAACGCGCTGCTGAAGCAGAAGCCAAAGCGACAGAGATGGTTTCGAATGCGATTGCGCAAGGTGACATGCAAGCGGTTAACTACTTTATCGCTCAAGGATATACCGAAGCACTTAAAGCCATTGGTCAAGCAGAGAACAGCAAAATCATCATGCTGCCATTAGAAGCAACTGGGTTGATGGGTTCGGTTGCTGGCATTGCTGAAATGTTCAACCTAAAATCCTCACAAGATAAGTAGGCCTAACGTGATAGAGCTAATACAACAAATGAATTATTGGCACTGGCTCGCATTAGGCTTAGTGCTTGTTGCATTGGAACTGCTTGGAACTGCTGGGTATTTTCTTTGGTTAGGTATTTCCGCACTCATCGTTGGCCTTATCTTTACGATGCTCCCCATCAGTTGGCAACTGCAGTGGATGGCTTTTGCAAGTTTATCACTCGTCACGACTTGGTTATGGTGGCGTAAACAATTTAAATCAGACCACGATGGTGATGAGACTCGTGATCTGAACCAGAAACAGAAACAGCTGATCGGACAAACAGCTCGTCTTAAAGAGAGCGTTCAAGAAGGGGCAACTTTTCGATTGCAGCTCGGCGATACAACGTGGATAGCAAAATGCCAGCAAAACCTAGAAGCCGATGTTGTGGTTAAAGTCGTGGATGTCGAAGGAATTGTGTTGATTGTTGAGCCTAAAGAGAGCCAGCCTCATTGAGTAAACATTAGTAAGAAAGTACATAAAAACCAAAAGTGATGAATTGCTTTTGGTTTTTTCATTTATGGGCAGCCCAATTGTAGTGTGTGCCTCGACAGCTCATTAGCTAATGAGCTCATTTTCACACTGACTTGTTCAAGTCGTTATGGCAACACTGCCCCTTCAAATTATCTATGATTGGGCATTCACTACCGCCGTCGCCTGGACATTCGGTAATCCACTCTTCTAGTTGCAACTTAATCAATGAAAGCTCTGCCAGCTTCTGTGATACTTGTTTCAACTTCTCTTGCGCTTTCTCTTTGACTGCAAAACTGGTCCGGTACGGATCGTTGGCAAGGGCGAGTAAGGATTTACATTCCTCTAAACTAAAACCAACGCGCTTGCATCGCGCAATAAGTAAAAGATCATCAATATGCGCTTGTTGATAATGACGGTAACCATTCTCTGAACGAAGGGGCGGCGATATCAGCCCCTTCTCTTCATAAAGACGAATGGACTTAGCGGTAAGTGCTGTTAACTGAGAAACTTGGCTAATATTCATAGTAAGCGTAATACTTAAAAGGCATGATTTAACCATGCCTTTTATAACGATAAATCGCAAGCTTGATTATTGATTTAGTAACCAGCTCAGAATCTGAGACTTCTCAGCTTTATTCGCTTTCTCATACCAGTACCCTAGCATATCTAATGGCTTATTTTCTGCCTTCAGAGGTTGGCTAATGTTATCTCGATTGCTAAATGCCCAGTTTTCAAATATTTCCCGATCGTTAACATCAGCTTCAGCAAACCAATATTGAACCATTTCAATAGTTTTAGTCGCTTGCTCTTGCACTGAGTGAGTGACACTGGAAGGTATCGTTGAACTGCCTAAGGTGAAGTTCGCCTCGTCAATCACGGCTAAGAAGTAGGCTTTAGGCACCGAAAATTCTACTTGGCTTTTGTCTGTTGATGAGGTCAGCGTAAACACAACCGAATCCGAGCTCAGTTGCTGAATATATTCTTGAGATAATGGAAACTTAAACCATTGCGTCGTCGTACAATGCTCGGTACAAGTCTCAGCCAATGGACGATATGTTTCTACTTTAAACTTCTGTGATGAGTAAGTAACTGTGTCAAATTGGTCATAATTTTTAAAATAAGTAACATTCATATCAACATATGAATATTCAATATTTACCCCTTCAGATTTAGGGAAATTACCGACATAGCTTAGCTCAGATTTTACAATATCAGGACCTAAAATTGCCTTAGCTCCTGGTGTAATGTCTTTTGCTACAACTTGAACATAGTTGTGCCTTTCTTTGACATTCTTCGCCACATCATTGAACACACTAGAACTGTCTAAATTACTGCATCCAACGGCCATTGTGATGGTTGAAAATAATATGGTCGTTTTAAATAAATTCATCATTTATGTCCTTGTTTATGGAGTAAAAACACCGGCACAAGGCCGGCGTTTTATTAAAGAAAGGCAAGGTTTGTCAAATTAGAAGCCGTATTCCAAGCCTACACGTACAAATCCTTTCTTATCATCAGAGTTGTATGCGTCGTGCTGACCAACACGAATGTATGGCACGAAACCATTTTTCACGTACATCAGCTGTGCAGACAATACTTCATCATCATCATTTTGATCTACACCGTTCACTTCAGAATCAAGGTTAGCTGCATAGCCTACTTTGAAGCCCCATGGACCATTCCAGTATTGGCCGATCAGAGAGTATTGACCTTGCTCACCTTCTTTACCAGCATTACTATAGTGTTTAGAAACACCTTCCGTATACTTATAAGCCCCAGCTAAGCCGAAGCCTGCTGGCAGTGGAAGTTCAAAACCTACGATATACGCTGTTGCGTCAGCAGCAGCTTTAATATCATCTTTTTTGTCTTCTGTTAAAGTTAATTGGTATTTTGAGTTATTTTCGTAACCGACATGGAAAGTTACGATATCAGCTGCATTATAGTGAACAGCTGCACCAAAGTGATTTGAACCCTTAGTGCCTACATCACCACGACCAGCAGAAATGTTAAATGTTAGACCACCGAAGGCTGGTGAGTCGTAGCGAGCAATATCACCTTTACGATCATAATGGCCTGCAACATCGCCACCCCAATCGAATACACGACCTAAACCTGGGTTAGAGTATGGCCAGTCAACGATTTCATATAGAGGGGTTAGCATACGACCAAAACGAATTTTACCCCAATCTCCTTGCAAACCAAGAAAAGTATCACGGGCACCTAAAGTGTTACCTTTACCATCTTCGCCAACATAACCTGATTCAATTTGCATAAATACGTTCACATTATCAAACATATCTTTGCTAGCACGGAAACCTATGCGTGATTCATTTTCATAATCGTAGCCATTACTATCTTCTTGATAAAAAGCAGAAATAGCAGCAACACCGTACGCTTGCACGTTAAAATCAGACAGCACACCAATTGCACCTGTTTCAGACGCTGCGAATGCACCAGTTGACGCCATAGCAACTGCAGCGCCTAAAAGAGTACGTTTAAACATTTTGTCCATGGAAAAACTCCTAAAAATAGATATAGCTGTTTTTTATTTCCCCCTTAAGTTGGCCGCCGAAGGGAGAAATCATTTCCTATGTTGAAAACCTAAATTAGTCATTAATTTTCTGATTTTCTCTTTTCCTGCATACACATCGTGTATCCATGTTCACTAGACTAACTTCGCAACAGAAAACATCAATGAGAACTTAATTTTTATCTAAAAAAATATGAGCTACGGCAAACTTTGACCAAGTAAGTGATCAAGATCTAATAAGTCATAAAACAAAATATAAAAACAAAAAACTCATTAATTTTCAAAATGATACAAAAACAATTACACTAATAGCTTGAAGTGCATCGCAATAATAAATTGAAAGAGAGTAAAGTTCTTCTTGATTGGCATCGAAGAAAATGAGGGCTTTTTTTCTAATTACTGGACATTTTAATGTGGCGGTTTGAGATAAAAATAAAGCCTCAAAATTAATTTTGAGGCTTTATGAAGGAAGGGATGCTTAAAAAATTAGCTTTTCATTAACTCAAGCAAATCTTGTTCGCTGCGAATTTCGATGCCTAGTTCTTGCGCTTTTACTAATTTTGAACCGGCCGCTTCTCCGGCAAATAGTATATCGGTGTTTTTAGAGACGCTTCCCGTTACTTTTGCGCCAAGCTCTTGTAGCGCCGCTTTCGCATCACTTCTAGAGAGTTTCGACAAGCTCCCCGTCAAAACCACCACTTTACCAAGTAAAGGGAGAATCGCATCTTGGCTCGGCTTTTCGATATTAGGCCACTGGATACCGAGTTCGATCAATTCATTAATCACCCGTTGGTTTTTATCTTGCTCAAAAAAAGATGTGATATGACTCGCAACGATAACTCCAACATCTTGAACTTCAAGTAGTTCTTCATGGGTCGCTTGGCGAATTTTGTCTAATGACCCGAAATGGAGCGCAAGATTCGCCGCCGTCGCTTCCCCGACTTCACGTATGCCCAATGAATACAAAAAACGGGGTAATGTGGTCATTTTGGCGGCATTCAGTGCATTAACGATATTTTGTGCTGATTTTGGTCCCATACGCTCTAACACCGTTAGCTGGCCTGCTTTTAGACGGAAGAGGTCCGCGGGCGTGCTCACCATCTCTTTATCAACAAGCTGCTCAATCACTTTTTCGCCTAAACCATCCACGTCTAACGCTTTGCGAGAGACAAAGTGCTTTAATGCTTCTTTGCGCTGAGCTTGACACACTAACCCCCCTGTACAACGGGCGACAGCTTCACCTTCAACACGCTCAATGTCAGAGTTGCACACCGGGCAGTACTGCGGGAAAACAATATCGACCACTGTATCAGAGCGTCTGTCTAACAACACAGAAACAATCTGTGGGATAACATCGCCTGCTCGACGAATAATAACGCTATCACCAATTTTCACGCCTAGGCGCTCAATTTCATCAGCGTTGTGTAATGTCGCATTGCTGACGGTGACTCCCCCCACAAATACAGGTTCTAACTTCGCAACAGGTGTAATAGCCCCGGTACGGCCCACTTGAAATTCAACATCGTTCAGGAGCGTTATTTCTTCTTGGGCGGGAAATTTATAAGCAATCGCCCAGCGAGGCGCCCGCGCGACAAAACCGAGCTTTTGTTGCAATTCAATATCATCAACTTTAATCACCACGCCATCAATCTCATACGCGAGTTGAGCGCGACGAGTTAAGATACTTTGGTAGTACTCTTTCACTTCATCCATTGAAGAGACTAGACGTGTTTCAGGGCACATCGGCAGCCCCCACCCTTTTAACTGCAAAAAGCGCTGATAATGACTGCTTGCTAACTCAGCGCCTTCAATCACACCAACACTGTAAGCATAAAAATTCAACGGCCTTTGAGCTGTGATTTTTGAGTCGAGCTGTCTCAAGCTCCCTGCGGCTGCATTTCTTGGGTTAACAAAGGTTTTTTCACCTTTTTTGAGTGCTTGTTGGTTCAATCGCTCAAAACCGGCTTTAGGCATGAACACTTCACCACGAACTTCTAAACGAACGGGCCACCCTTTTCCCTGTAACTTCAGTGGAATAGCACTGATCGTTCGCACGTTTTCCGTAATGTTTTCACCGACCGCGCCATCCCCACGCGTGGCGGCTTGTACTAACACACCATTTTCGTAAAGCAAACTCACGGCTAAACCATCAAGCTTAGGTTCGCAGCAAAAAGCGTTAAAGTGGGCACTCGGTATCCGGTCTTGCATCCGCTTGTGAAAGGCATCAAGCTCATTCTCATCAAACACATTATCTAAAGAGAGCATTGGAATTTCATGAGTCACCTGGGCAAAACCCTCTAAAGGCTTACCTCCAACACGCAAGCTGGGTGAATCCGCTGTGACTAACTCCGGATACTGCGATTCCAACTCAAGCAGCTCACGCATCAAACGATCATACTCAGCGTCAGGAATTTCAGGGTTATCTTCTACATAATAACGTACAGCATGATAATGCAGCGTCTCACGAAGTTGGCTTAATTTGTGTTCTATTGTTTGCATCATAATTCTCTCGGATCATGAAAAAAGGCTCCGACTAGGAGCCCTTAATGGTCGATGTTTATTCTACGCGTCTACGCGTTGCGTGCGCTTTTAAACTCTTGGATTTGGCGTCGGTAGGCAGCCAATCGATCTGGCGTCATTAAATTACGCGCATCATCCAATACATTGCCACCTAAATCATCAGCGATTTGTTGAGCGGTTTTAAGCATTAATTTGAAATTTTGATCAGGCTCGCCGTAGCAAGGCAGTGTCATGAAGAATGAGATACCGCGAGTAGTAAACTCCGCAGGATCATGATGTGCCAATGTACCGGGTTGCATCATGTTGGCAACACTAAACAGCACTTTCCCTGTACCTGACAGATCGGCATGCCGGTGGAAAATATCCATCTCACCATAAAGAAGGCCGTTTTGCTGCATACTGTCAAAAAGCTTAGTGCCGACAAAGGGATCATTTCCCGCACAATGCACATTCAGCACAATCACTTCCATTTCGGCTTCTTGAACGTCGGATTTTTGATTATCGTCAGCAATGACATCATCTTGTTCACTGAGACTTGGGGATTCGGTTTTCATCGATATTGAGGGCACATCATCGAGTTCATCAAGCACATTTTCAGGTTCAAAGCTTGGTGAATAACCGTCAATGAGAGGGTCAACCGCTTCACTAAAATCTGGCTCTTTACGTACTTTGCGAATAATTTCGAAATCATCTTCCGGAGCAAATGAACGCTGGGTCGCAGATTGTGTATCATCGTGATCAACATCAATTTTACCAAGAGGCTTATCCTCAAACTTGGACTTCCCTTCTTTCTTACTGGTCCAAAGACCATGAAATAGCAACGCGGCTATCGCTAGCGCGCCAACAATTATGAGTACGAATCGCAATTCCTGCATGTTTCACTCTCAGTTTCTCGATGCATGGTTATTCTCAGCTTTACCAGCTTGAATTGAACGTGTCACCAACGTGGGTTATATCGGTCTATCGGGGTACTTTACCAAAAGTTTGTACCGATTTAGAACAACTTAATGTGAGAAGTTCAATACATGATGTGATTTTCACCACGCTTTTCTTCTTCGGCAGGTTGAGTAGAATAGCTTTTTAGTATTGATTAACAGATATTCACATGGATAACGGTATGACACTTAAGCAACGTTCAGGTTTTGGATACTTCTTTTTTGGTCTAGAGCTAGCACTGACCCCCGGCATTCGACGCTTTGTGATTCTGCCATTACTCATCAACATCATTCTCGTCGGCAGCGCTCTTTTTTACTTATTCAATCATCTCAATACGTGGATAGAACAGTTTATTGGTCAAATCCCTGATTTTTTATCTTGGCTAAGTTACGTTTTATGGCCATTGCTCGCGATCACTATCTTAGCCACGTTCTCCTATTTCTTCAGTACGCTGGCTAACTTCGTCGCTGCACCATTTAATGGGCTACTCGCAGAAAAAGTGGAAGAAAGATTAATTGGCGCTCCAATCAACAGCGATGGCATCTGGTCTATGGTCAAAGACATCCCACGTATCCTCGCAAGAGAGTGGCGAAAATTAATCTATACCTTACCCAAAGCAATCGGTTTGTTCTTATTGCTCCTAATTCCTGCCTTAGGACAAACCTTAGGCCCTTTGCTGTGGTTCATTTTCACTGCATGGATGTTAGCCATCCAATACTGTGACTACCCATTTGACAACCACAAAGTGAGCTTTAACCAGATGAGACACAATTTGAAACAAAAACAGACCAAGGCGTATAGCTTTGGTGTTTTAGTGTCGATTTTTACCACCATACCCATTGTTAACTTAATCGTCATGCCGGTTGCTGTATGCGGGGCAACAGCCATGTGGGTTGGTGAATTTAAAAACAAACTGCAGTGATGGTGCGAGGGAGATTCAACCTGCATATCCCTCTATAAGTTATAACTTTTTAATCCTTTTACGTTTTAAGGTTAACACCTATTCTGCATCTGTATCCACTCACGTGTCTTATCAGACCGCCAGGCACATATAACGTGTGTAATAAAGGAATATCGCAATGAGCAAAATTTACGAAGACAACTCTCTGACTATTGGTAACACTCCTCTTGTTCGCTTAAACAAAGTCAGCAAAGGTAAGGTACTGGCGAAAATTGAAGCGCGCAACCCAAGCTTTAGCGTGAAGTGCCGTATCGGTGCCAACATGATTTGGGAAGCAGAAAAAGCTGGCACACTGAAACCTGGCGTTGAACTTGTAGAGCCAACCAGCGGTAACACCGGTGTTGCTCTTGCGTTTGTTGCAGCAGCTCGTGGCTATAAGTTGACGCTTACTATGCCTGAATCAATGAGTTTAGAGCGCCGTAAACTGCTTAAAGCTTTAGGAGCCAACCTTGAACTCACCGAAGCGGCGAAAGGCATGAAAGGCGCAATTGCTAAAGCAGAAGAAATTGTTGCCAGCAACCCTGAAAAATACTTGTTGCTGCAGCAATTCAATAACCCAGCCAACCCACAAATCCACGAAAAAACAACCGGGCCCGAAATCTGGGATGCAACTGATGGTGAGATTGACGTGTTCGTTGCAGGTGTCGGAACCGGTGGTACTTTAACGGGCACAAGTCGCTACATTAAGGGCCAAAAAGGCAAGGCTATCATCTCAGTTGCGGTTGAACCTGCGGAGTCGCCAGTCATTGCTCAAGCACTTGCTGGAGATGAAATCAAACCTGCGCCACACAAAATCCAAGGTATAGGAGCAGGATTTATTCCTGGCAACCTCGATTTATCCCTCATTGACCGTGTTGAAGCCGTCACTTCAGAAGAAGCGATTGAAATGGCAAGACGCCTCATGGAAGAGGAAGGGATTTTGGCTGGAATTTCATCAGGCGCAGCGATTGTAGCAGCGAATAGATTAGCAGAACTACCTGAATTTGAAGGAAAAACAATTGTAGCGGTACTACCAAGCTCAGGTGAGCGTTATCTGAGCACCGCACTATTTTCTGGCCTATTTACCGAGAAAGAGAACCAACAGTAATAGGTGGTTAAATCAAATTTTCGTTTAAAAAAGCCCCATACAGGGGCTTTTTTGTTGATCCTTGCCTCACCTTTGGTAATATCACCTCGTTTTATTTTAAGCTTCGAAATAAAGAAGTCAGAAACGTATTAACTATAATGACGAATGACAACATAGATTGAAATCGTGATTATGAAATTTAAATCAGTATCAGCTATGACACTAAAACAGCGTTACTCTGCTAGCAGAACCGTTGATTAGCAGTTAAGCTGTTCTGGTGAAGAAACTAACAAAAAATAAATCAATTGGGGTATATAACATGTACGAGAAGCAAGTAGAAATCACTGCAGAAAACGGCCTTCACACTCGTCCTGCTGCGCAGTTCGTTAAAGAAGCAAAAGTATTCGATGCAGACATCACAGTGACTTCTAACGGCAAAAGCGCAAGTGCTAAGAGCCTATTCAAACTTCAAACTCTTGGCCTAGTAAAAGGTACCGTTGTGACTATTTCTGCTGAAGGCCCTCAAGCTAAGCAAGCGGTAGATCACCTAGTTGCTCTCATGGACCAACTACATTAATCCGGTCCACTATTTCAAAGCCATTTTGTGAAAACAAAATGGCTTTGTTGGAAATAGTCTACATTTTGAGCTACTAATTACCGTTAGCGCAATAGTCCACATTCTCCCGTTTACAGTTGACCAATTTAAGGTAACGCTATGATTTCAGGCATCCTAGCATCTCCAGGCATTGCTTTTGGTAAAGCACTGCTACTTCAAGAAGATGAAATTGTCCTAAATACTCACTCTATTTCAGATGACCAAGTAGAAGCAGAAGTTCAGTGTTTTTATGACGCTCGTAACAAATCTTCTGCTCAGCTAGAAGTGATCAAACAAAAAGCACTTGAAACATTCGGTGAAGAAAAAGAAGCCATCTTTGAAGGCCACATCATGTTGCTTGAAGATGAAGAGCTAGAAGAGGAAATTTTAGCACTCATCAAAAATGACAAAATGCATGCAGACAACGCGATCTATACCGTGATAGAAGAGCAGGCTGCTGCCCTAGAATCTCTTGATGATGAATATCTAAAAGAACGCGCGACAGACATCCGCGATATCGGTACGCGCTTTGTTAAAAATGCACTCGGCATTAATATCGTTTCACTGAGTGATATTAACGAACGGGTGATTCTTGTTGCTTACGATTTAACGCCTTCTGAAACTGCACAAATCAATCTTGATTACGTGCTGGGTTTTGCTTGTGATATCGGTGGTCGTACATCTCATACTTCAATCATGGCACGTTCACTTGAGCTTCCAGCGATTGTTGGTACTAACGACATCACTAAGAAAGTAAAGAATGGCGACATGCTTATTCTTGACGCCATGAACAACAAAATCATCATTAATCCTTCAGAAGCACAGCTTGAAGAAGCGAAAAAAATTCGTGATGATTTTGCTGCGGAAAAAGAAGAGCTCGCAAAACTAAAAGACCTACCTGCTATCACACTCGATGGCCACCAAGTTGAAGTATGCGGTAACATCGGCACAGTAAAAGACTGCGATGGTATTTTACGCAACGGTGGTGAAGGCGTTGGCTTATATCGTACTGAGTTTTTATTCATGGACCGCAGCGCGCTACCAACTGAAGATGAGCAATACCAAGCTTATAAAGAAGTTGCAGAAGCGATGAGTGGTGAAGCGGTGATTATCCGTACCATGGATATCGGTGGTGATAAAGATCTCCCGTACATGGATCTACCAAAAGAGATGAACCCATTTTTGGGCTGGCGCGCGATTCGCATCAGCTTAGACCGTCGTGACATCTTACGAGATCAGCTTCGTGGCATTCTGCGTGCGTCTGCGCATGGTAAACTGCGTATCATGTTCCCGATGATCATCTCTGTAGAAGAAATTCGTGAGCTTAAAAACGCCATTGAAGAATACAAAGAAGAACTTCGTACTGAAGGCTTAGCGTTCGATGAAAATATCGAAATCGGCGTTATGGTTGAAACACCTGCGGCAGCGGCAATTGCGCACCACTTGGCAAAAGAAGTGTCATTTTTCTCTATCGGTACCAATGATTTAACCCAATACACTCTTGCGGTTGACCGTGGTAACGAAATGATTTCACACCTGTATAACCCACTTTCTCCAGCAGTTTTAACCGTGATTAAGCAAGTGATTGATGCTTCACACGCTGAAGGTAAATGGACGGGTATGTGTGGCGAGTTAGCGGGTGATGAACGTGCAACGCTACTTCTACTTGGTATGGGGCTAGATGAATTCTCTATGAGTGGTATCTCTATCCCTAAAGTGAAGAAAGTGATCCGCAACTCAAACTTCGCCGAAGTTAAAGCGATGGCAGAAGAAGCACTCTCTTTCCCAACCGCAGCTGAAATCGAAGCTTGTGTGGAAAAATTCATCGCAGAGAAAACGCAATAATTCGCTAATACCAATGAGATAGACGACTAAAAATAGGTCGTCTATTGTTGGCGATTGGTATACTATAATTCGACAGAATAAAATTAAACGTTAGGAGCATGACACAATGGGTCTGTTTGATAAACTTAAGAAGCTAGTATCTGACGACAGCTCAGATGCAGGTGCGATTGAAATTATTGCCCCTCTTTCTGGTGAAATCGTCAATATCGAAGATGTGCCAGATGTTGTTTTCGCTGAGAAAATTGTTGGTGATGGTATTGCGATTAAACCATCAGGTAACAAAATGGTAGCTCCAGTTAACGGCACTATCGGTAAGATTTTCGAAACTAACCATGCGTTTTCAATCGAGTCTGATGACGGTGTTGAGTTATTCGTCCACTTTGGTATCGACACAGTTGAACTAAAAGGTGAAGGTTTTACTCGTATCGCTCAAGAAGGCCAAGCGGTTAAAGCAGGCGATACTGTTATCGAATTCGACCTAGCGCTTCTTGAAGAGAAAGCAAAATCAACACTAACACCTGTTGTTATCTCTAACATGGACGAAATCAAAGAGCTAAACAAGCTTTCTGGCACCGTCGTTGTTGGTGAAACACCGGTTCTACGTGTAACTAAGTAATTCGTTAAAATTTTTATTACGTAAAAAACGCTGCTGATCTGCAGCGTTTTTTGTTTCTACAAAAACAGCTCAAATCGCACTACAAACCTAACGCGTATTTCAACAGTTTTTCCTTCACTGGGCCTGAATGTTCGGCCAACTTCAATACCGCGTTGCGCACCAACTTTGCTGGCAAAACCTCGTTGCTGAACGTTTTATAAAACAGATCCATTCCTGATTGCATCACTAAGTTATCCGGCCTTCTGCATGTTTCATAATTCCGTAATTGCGCTTGTGTTAAAGCTTCTTGATTTTGTGTCACAGCTAATAACGCTTTTACATCTTTAAACCCTAAATTCACCCCTTGCCCAGCCAGAGGGTTAATCGTGTGTGCTGAATCGCCAACCAAAACACATTGCCGTTTCGCATACGTCTGAGCATGACGACGAGTGAGGGGAAATGCCCCGCACTGCAACACGTTAATATCGCCTAGTTCCTCAGGAAAGGAGGCCAACACTTGCTCCCTTAACTGCTGCTTGTTCATCGCACACAATTGGCGAATTCGTTTTGGTGAGTCATACCATACCAAAGAAGCTTGATTACCCGGCAAAGGAAGAAACGAGCGCGGGCCGGATGGAAAAAATTGCTGCCAAGTAATATCTTGCTGAGGTTGATGAGTTTCGACATTGATCAACATGCAATGGTGTCGATAATCCCACGCGGTAATACCAATTCCCGCCAGCTGCCGCACAAGAGAATTTGCACCATCCGCACCAATCACCCAAGTTGCAGTAAGAGTTGCGCCTGACTCTAAAAGCACGCTATTTTGTTGGCCAAACACAATGTGTTTGAGCTTATCAGGACAAAAAACCTGCAAATTCGGATAGTGCGCAAATTGCCCCCACAATCCGATCTGAATAAGACGATTTTCGACCATATACCCCAGCTGAGGGAGGCCGAGTGCATCGCTATGAAAGCGAGTACGGCACTCTGGGTGCTCCCAGGTTTCTAGGCGGCGATAAGGGCAAACACGCATTTGTGCAATTTCATTCCATGCACCTAAGTCAGTAAGTAACTGAACCGAAGTTTGCGAAATGGCTGATACGCGCAGATCCATTGCTTGGTCTATTGTAAACGCTTCAGGCTCTATACCCTCAACCAGAGCAACCGTGCGACCTTGCTTAGCAAAGCCTATAGCCACTGCCGCCCCAACCATGCCACCGCCAATCACCACCACGTCAAAATTGTTCATTGTTTATACTTAATCGTCTGAGTTTTGAGTCGATTTTCATTGTACGTTTTCAGCTCTTTTTTGCGAATTTTTTTACACAAAAACCCTGCACTTTCTATGGTAAAAATCTAGAGATGACGGAACATGCGAGAGATTTTATTGGATGACTAGTCAGTGACTTTTTAAAGCAGTACAATACGCGGCTTACCGCCGAGATGGCGGCTACAATTTGAGCATTAGTTCAACCAATTTAGACCAATAAGACGAGCGAAAGTGAGATGAGTAAGAAACTGCTAATTAAAACCTGGGGCTGCCAGATGAACGAATACGATTCATCAAAAATGGCCGACCTGCTTAACGCTGCAAACGGCTACGAGCTAACGGAAGAGCCAGAGGAAGCAGATGTATTATTACTTAACACCTGTTCGATCCGAGAAAAAGCACAAGAGAAAGTCTTTCACCAACTGGGTCGTTGGAAAACATTGAAAGATAAAAAACCAGGCGTCGTGATTGGCGTTGGCGGCTGTGTTGCAACCCAAGAAGGTGATCACATCCGTGAACGCGCTCCCTTTGTTGATGTTATTTTTGGCCCGCAAACCCTACACCGCTTGCCAGAAATGATAAAACAATCGCAAACCAACGATGCGCCAGTCATGGACATTTCGTTCCCAGAGATTGAAAAATTCGACCGTTTACCAGAACCAAAAGCAGACGGCGCAACCGCATTCGTCTCTATTATGGAAGGGTGTTCAAAATACTGCACTTACTGCGTAGTACCTTACACTCGCGGTGAAGAAGTCAGCCGCCCAATGGATGACGTGTTGTATGAAATCGCGCAACTCGCGGCGCAAGGTGTACGCGAAGTCAATCTTTTAGGACAAAACGTTAACGCATACCGTGGCCCTATGCACGATGGTGAAATCTGCTCATTTGCCAATCTGCTGCGCTTAGTGGCCTCTATTGATGGTATTGATCGCATTCGATTCACCACCAGCCACCCACTCGAATTTACCGACGATATTATTGCCGTTTATGAAGACACACCTGAGCTGGTGAGTTTCCTACATCTTCCGGTACAAAGTGGTTCAGACCGAATCTTAACCATGATGAAGCGCCCACACACCGCGATTGAGTACAAATCCATTATTCGCAAACTGCGTAAGGCGCGCCCAGAGATACAAATCAGTTCTGACTTTATTGTCGGTTTCCCCGGTGAAACAGATAAAGACTTTCAAGATACAATGAAGCTGATTAAAGACGTTGATTTTGATATGAGCTTCAGCTTTATCTTCTCCCCTCGCCCGGGTACGCCAGCCGCTGATTACCCATGTGATTTATCAGAAGACGCCAAAAAAGAGCGTTTATATGAACTGCAGCAAACAATCAACGCACAAGCGATGCGTTACTCACGTTTGATGTTAGGTACAGAACAACGCGTATTAGTCGAAGGCCCATCTAAGAAAAATCTAATGGAGCTTCGCGCCCGTACCGAAAATAACCGTGTCGTTAACTTTGAAGGCTCCGCCGATCTGATTGGCCAATTTGTCGATGTAAAAATTGTCGATGTGTTTGCCAACTCACTGCGTGGTGAACTTGTTCGCACTGAACAAGCGATGGATCTTCGCACCGTGATTTCACCAACGCAAATGATGGCGAAAACACGTCGAGAAAATGAGCTAGGGGTAGCCACTTTTACACCTTAGGTTTAAGCATAATGTCATACAGTGCTCGATCATAATCGGGCACTGTACCATGGCAAACTGAGAGGCAACATTGAGCAATAAAATTGTTACGCTAGAGATAGATCTAGAACCTTCAGACAACCGCCGTCTTGCTAGCCTGTGCGGTCCATTCGATGACAACATCAAACAATTAGAACGCCGTCTTGGTGTTGAAATTAATCACCGCAGCCAGTTTTTCACCATAGTCGGTAAACCACACACTGCCGCGGCTGCGTTGGATATTATCAAATCTTTGTACGTTAATACCTCACCCATACGTGGTCAAATTCCCGATATCGAACCAGAGCAAATTCATCTAGCCATCAAAGATTCAGGGATCCTTGAGCAGCCGTCTGAATCAAGTATTCAACATGGCAAAGAAGTCTTCATTAAGACCAAGAAAGGGCTGATAAAGCCGCGTACGCCTAACCAAGCTCAGTATCTCGTTAACATGGTGACGCACGACATCAGCTTTGGTATTGGCCCTGCAGGGACAGGTAAAACCTACTTAGCCGTTGCCGCTGCAGTTGATGCGCTAGAGCGCCAAGAAGTTCGTCGAATTTTGTTAACACGCCCGGCGGTTGAAGCAGGTGAAAAATTGGGCTTCCTACCCGGTGATTTAAGCCAAAAAGTCGACCCGTACCTACGACCGCTTTATGACGCGTTGTTTGAAATGCTTGGCTTTGAGCGAGTAGAAAAGCTCATTGAACGCAATGTGATTGAAGTTGCGCCACTCGCTTACATGCGCGGACGTACGCTCAACGATGCTTTTATTATTTTAGATGAAAGTCAAAACACTACCGTTGAACAAATGAAAATGTTCCTGACACGGATTGGGTTTAATTCAAGAGCCGTTATTACGGGTGATGTGACACAAATCGATTTGCCACGTGGCGCTCGTTCAGGTCTTCGCCATGCCATTGAAGTGCTCAATGAAGTTGACGAAATCAGCTTCAACTTCTTTTTGTCTGATGATGTCGTACGTCATCCAGTGGTTGCTCGTATCGTCAACGCTTACGAAAAATGGGAAGCTCAGGACCAAAAAGAGCGTAAAGCTCAAGAGCAACGTCGTCGTGAAGAGCGAGAAGTAAAGTCTGTGGATGTTTCTACTGAAGTGAATACAGTAACCGCAACAAAAAACGTTGGTGAATAATGAGTATCGAACTAGATTTACAATTAGCGGTCAGAAATGAGCAAGGGTTACCTACTTTTGATGAGTTCAGCCATTGGTTAACTCACGCGGTGACCCCATTTCAGGAACAAGCGGAAGTCACTGTGCGAATTGTTGATTCCGAAGAGAGTCAACAGCTCAATCGCGATTACCGAGGAAAAGATAGGCCGACCAACGTGCTATCCTTCCCTTTTGAGATGCCTCCGGGCATAGAGTTGGACCTGCTCGGTGACCTTGTCATTTGCCGCCAAGTGGTGGAACAAGAAGCCGATGAGCAACAAAAACCGTTGATGGCACACTGGGCTCATATGGTTGTACACGGCAGTCTACATCTGCTAGGTTATGATCATATCGATGATGATGAAGCCGAAGAGATGGAATCTCTTGAAACTGAAATTCTGCAAAAAATGGGCTTTGAAGACCCGTATATTGCTGAGAAGGAATAGCTCCAGACAATGAAGCTAGTACCGCTAAAGTCGGTACGATACGTGTGCTATCACACATCTGATAGCGAGGAAAATTAGAGAAACAATGAACGAAGATAACCCCCAGAATTCTGAAGGTCCGAGTAGAAAGTCCTTCTTTGAACGCCTAGGCCAATTATTTCAAGGTGATCCGAGAGATCGCCAAGAGCTTGTGGATGTGATCCGCGACTCTGAAATCAATGACCTTATCGACCATGACACAAGAGATATGCTTGAAGGTGTGATGGAGATTTCTGAGATGCGCGTGCGTGATATTATGATCCCACGCTCACAAATGGTCACTATCGATAAAAACGATGACTTGGATACCTTAATTGCGCTGATCACCGATGCTCAGCACTCACGTTACCCAGTGATCAGTGAAGATAAAGACCATGTTGAAGGCATTCTACTAGCGAAGGACTTACTCAAATATTTAGGTTCAGACAGTGCACCTTTTAACATTTTAGAAGTGATCCGCCCGGCAGTCGTGGTACCAGAAAGTAAACGGGTTGATCGCTTATTGAAGGAGTTCCGAGAGGAGCGTTACCACATGGCGATCGTCGTGGATGAATTCGGTGGCGTGTCTGGCTTAGTGACCATTGAAGATATTTTGGAAGAGATCGTTGGCGACATTGAAGACGAGTTCGATGATGAAGAACAATTGGATATCCGTAAGCTCAGCAAACATACTTTTGCAGTTAAAGCGCTGACCACCATCGAAGAGTTTAACGAAACCTTTGGTACTAAGTTCAGCGATGAAGAAGTAGATACTGTAGGGGGATTGGTGATGACAGCCTTTGGCCACCTGCCAAGCCGTGGCGAAGTTGTAGAAATCGACAAATACAGCTTTAAAGTCACCGCAGCAGACAACCGCCGAGTGGTTCAACTGCAAGTCACTATTCCTGATCTTGAATCACTTCCAGTGATAGCAGAAGAGTGACATAACCCCACTCACATCAGCAGAATGAGATAGATGATTAAAGCACTTTTTCATCGCCTAATGCGGCCGCTTGCGGCCGCTTTTGTTGGCGCATTAACCCCACTCGCTTTTGCTCCTTATCAGTTTTGGCCGCTGGCCATACTCACCCCCATGTTGCTATTGTTGCTCATTAATCAGCAACCAGCTAAAAAAGCAGCATGGATCGGATACTGCTGGGGCTTAGGTTTTTTTGCTTTTGGCATCAGTTGGGTGCACGTCAGTATTGATACCTTTGGTGGTATGCCCAAAATTGCCAGCCTGTTCCTGATGTCATTACTGGTCGGTTATTTAGCCCTTTATTCTGGGCTTTTCGCTGGCTTACTCAACCGTTTTTTCCGCCGTAACACTATCAGCCATTTTTTATTAGCCACCCCTGCGCTTTGGCTAATTACCGATTGGCTTCGAGGCTGGGTAATGACCGGCTTTCCTTGGTTATGGCTTGGTTATAGTCAAATTGATAGCCCGCTTGCCAGTTTCGCACCACTGGGAGGCGTTGAGCTGGTCACCTTCTTCACGCTCCTCTGTTCTAGCGCTCTAGCCATGACGTGGCTTAAGCGCTCTTGGATACTCGTGCTCATTCCTCTGACCATATTGGCGACGGGGTTTGGACTACGCAATTTCGATTGGGTCACTCCCGATCCCAGCACACAAACTCGCGTCGCACTGATTCAAGGTAATATTAAGCAAGCGGAAAAATGGCTTCCCAATCAGCGCTGGCCAACCATTATGGCCTACACCGATCTCAGTCGAGAAAACTGGGACGCGGATATTATCGTATGGCCAGAAGCGGCGATTCCCGCATTTGAATTCGAGATCCCTTCCTATTTGAGTAACTTAGATTCTGCGGCAAAAATGAACGACAGTGCGATTGTCACAGGCGTGCTCAACCAAAGCCCAGAGCGATCTTTTTACAACAGCATTCTGGTACTTGGCACCAACCCTTATGGCGACTACCGTTATGACTCTGACGCTCGCTACCATAAGCATCATTTATTGCCATTTGGTGAGTTTGTGCCATTTGAAGATTGGCTCAGGCCCATCGCACCCTTTTTCAACTTGCCGATGTCTTCATTTAGCCGTGGTGACTATATTCAACCGAATCTGATTGCCAAGGGTAGACACCTAGCCGCGGCACTGTGCTATGAAATCATCTTCAATGAACAAGTCCGAGCGAATGTCACTGATGAAACAGATTTTATCTTAACCCTCTCTAACGATGCGTGGTTTGGGCATTCAAATGGCCCATTGCAACATATGGAGATTGCTCGGATGAGAGCTTTAGAGCTGGGTAAACCGCTCATTCGTTCAACCAACAATGGTGTCACCGCCGTGACGGATCACAAAGGTAAAATAACGCAGCAGATCCCACAATTTGAAACGGCCGTATTGAAAGCAACCATCACGTCGACCAAAGGAGAGACGCCGTATCACGCTGTCGGCACTTGGCCGCTCTACGTCTGGGTGTTACTCAGTTTGATCGTCGGATGGACAAGACGTCACTCACCTCACTCTTAACCTCAAAAAGGCGCATTTCAGCGCCTTTTTGTTGTTTTCTATCAGCAACCATTAAGGTTTTAATGGCTGACGAGTAAAAGCCGTTTGCCCACATTGAATACAAGGCATAATTTCAGTTGGATGATTATACTGGGTTTTATGCCCACAATGGTCACACACTAACATCCCAAGGCCTATCATCTCCCCCGCTTGATACAAACCTTGTCGTTCTAAATCTTGAAACAATTCCACCCATTCCACTTTTGTTTTATCGGTGATTTCAAAAAGCCCCTGCCAAATTGAATTGGTAATCATCAATGAAAATGGGCTGCTTCTACTCTCTTCAAAACTATCCGCGAATTCTTTGAGATCCGCTTTTACATAGGCAGAAATAAGCGCCAATTCATCTTTGGTGAGATTATTGGCAGCATCAACAACCTTACCTGATGTCTGCAAAACTTGGGACATTTCATCAGGACTATGTTTGAGCGTTTCAATCACGTCATCCACAATCTCTTCGTAACTTGTTTTACGTTTTGGCATCACCCACCTCCATCAAACCAGATTGGCTATTGTTGTGTACCCCTGCTTTAGGTATTCTATGTCGATCTATTAGACTCTGTTCTAACCGAACTCACAAATTCCAAGATAACCGGATATCATCGATGCAAGAGCAATATAACCCGCAAGATATTGAACAAAAAGTTCAACAGCACTGGGATGACAACAAGACCTTTGTTGTAAGTGAAGACCCAAATAAAGAAAAATTCTACTGTCTTTCTATGTTCCCATACCCAAGTGGCCGACTGCACATGGGTCACGTGCGTAACTATACTATCGGTGATGTAGTCTCTCGTTTTCAACGTCTGCAAGGTAAAAACGTCATGCAGCCCATTGGTTGGGACGCATTTGGCCTACCCGCTGAAAATGCGGCTGTAAAAAACAAAACGGCACCAGCGCCTTGGACCTACGAAAACATTCAGTACATGAAAAACCAGTTAAAACTGCTAGGTTTTGGCTACGATTGGAGCCGTGAATTCGCCACTTGCACGCCAGAATATTACCGCTGGGAACAAGAGTTCTTCACTAAGCTGTATCAAAAAGGCTTAGTCTATAAAAAAACCTCTTCCGTTAACTGGTGTCCAAACGACCAAACCGTTCTCGCTAACGAGCAAGTTGAAGATGGCTGCTGCTGGCGTTGTGATACACCAGTAGAACAAAAAGAGATCCCACAATGGTTTATTAAGATCACCGCGTACGCACAAGAACTGTTGGATGATTTAGAGAACTTAGAGGGTTGGCCTGAAATGGTCAAAACCATGCAGCGTAACTGGATTGGTCGCTCAGAAGGCGTAGAGCTCAAGTTTGGTGTCAACGGTCATTCAGATCTCGACGTCTATACCACTCGCCCTGATACCTTGATGGGTGTCACTTATGTGGGCATTGCGGCTGGTCATCCATTAGCGACCATTGCAGCGCAAAATAACCCTGCTTTAGCTTCTTTTATTGACGAATGTAAGAACACCAAAGTTGCAGAAGCTGAACTGGCGACCATGGAAAAGAAAGGCATGGATACGGGCCTAACGGCCATTCATCCTTTAAATGGTCGTGAAGTGCCTATTTATATCGCCAACTTTGTGCTGATGGATTACGGTACAGGCGCGGTGATGGCCGTACCTGCTCATGACCAACGTGATTTTGAGTTCGCCACCAAATATGGCCTAGACATCATTCCAGTCATCAAACCAGAAGATGGCTCTGAAGTCGATGTGTCTAGCGATGCGTACACTGAAAAAGGAGTCCTGTTTGGTTCTGGCGAATTTGATGGTTTAGCCTTCCAAGCAGCATTTGATGCTATTGCAGCCAAGCTGGAGGCTGAAGGTAAAGGCAAGAAAACCGTTAATTTCCGTCTACGTGACTGGGGGGTTTCTCGCCAACGTTACTGGGGCGCGCCGATTCCTATGGTGACCACTGAAGATGGCCAAGTTCACCCAGTGCCAATTGATCAACTGCCCGTCATTCTACCAGAAGATGTTGTGATGGATGGTGTAACTAGCCCAATCAAAGCCGACAAAGAGTGGGCCAAAACCACCTTTAATGGCGAGCCTGCACTACGTGAAACCGATACCTTCGATACGTTTATGGAGTCGTCTTGGTATTACGCTCGTTACTGTTCACCACAAGCGGACGATATTTTAGACCCAGCGAAGGCAAACTACTGGTTACCAGTAGACCAATACATCGGTGGTATTGAGCATGCTTGTATGCACCTGCTCTACTCACGCTTCTTCCATAAGCTATTGCGTGATGCAGGCTATGTCACTTCAGATGAACCTTTCAAGCAACTACTTTGCCAAGGCATGGTATTGGCTGATGCGTTCTACCACACGAACGAGAAAGGCACCAAAGAGTGGGTAGCGCCAACTGACGTAAAAGTGGAACGCGACGGTAAAGGCCGCATCACTCAAGCCGTAGACAACCAAGGCCGCAACGTTGAGCACTCAGGCATGATCAAAATGTCTAAGTCGAAAAACAACGGTATCGACCCGCAAGAGATGGTTGATAAGTATGGCGCCGATACGGTTCGTCTATTCATGATGTTTGCCTCTCCGGCTGACATGACGCTTGAATGGCAAGAGTCTGGTGTAGAAGGTGCTAACCGCTTCCTAAAACGCGTCTGGAAACTGGTTGCAGAACATAGCGCTAAAGGTGTGGCTGAAGCGGTAGATAGCGCCTCTCTTACTGGTGAACAAAAAGCGCTGCGTCGTGATGTGCATAAAACCATCGCCAAAGTGACTGACGATATTGCACGCCGCCAGACGTTCAATACCGCCATTGCTGCGATTATGGAGTTGATGAATAAACTCACTAAAGCGTCACAAGAATCCGTGCAAGATCGGGCTATTCTCGACGAGGCTTTAAAAGCGGTTGTCAGCATGCTTTACCCAATCACTCCTCATATCAGCTTTGAACTGTGGAATGCACTGGGTGAGAGTGATGTAGATAATACCGTGTGGCCGACCTACGACGAATCCGCCCTAGTGGAAGATGAAAAACTGATCGTCCTACAAGTTAACGGAAAACTTCGTGGTAAGCTGACCGTAGCCGCTGATGCAAGTAAAGATCAGGTTGAAGCACTCGGTTTAGCGGACGAGAACGTCATGAAATTTACGGATGGCTTAACCGTTCGTAAAGTTATCTATGTACCAGGTAAGTTACTGAACATCGTTGCGAACTAATATCGCAGCCTAATGTCGTAATAACTGGTTTATCAACAGGGTAGCTCGCTGCCCTGTTGATTTATCTTAGCGTTCTTACCCACAGAGCTATAGAGCGCTAAGATAAGTCACCTAAATATATGAGAACTTAACCCCAATGCGCCAAATTTCGTCTTACTCTCTGAAATTATCGTTAATTGTTATTATGAGCAGCCTACTCTCCGCTTGCGGCTTTCATCTTCGTGGCGATTACTCCGTTCCTGAAGAGCTCAATCGAGTCTCTGTCACCAGCTACGACCAATACAGTACCTTCACTCGTATGGTAAAAAATCAATTACGAATGAGTGACATTGAGATTGTTTCCCCCTCAGAGACGGTGCCAAACATCTATCTAATAAACGAGAGTGTTGGTGAACGGACGCTTTCGCTTTATCAAAATACTCGTGCTGCTGAATTGGAATTGACGTTCAACGCCTCCTATAGCGTCACCCTACCTGAAGTGGGGATAAAAACGTTTTCAACCAGTGTGACTCGTAGCTATCTTGATAACCCATTAACTGCTCTCGCTAAATCGGTAGAGCGAGACATGATTGAAGATGAGATGCGCAAACTAGCCGCAACTCAAATTTTACGCCAAATGGCACGTCTAAAAGCCGATATTGCAGCGAATGAACATCAACTTGAACAACAAGAAAATGAACAGCAGCGAACAGACCAGCAGGCCTATGAGATAAACACCGTGGAAAGTGAACCGTCACAATTCACGGCTCCTGCGACAAACTAAAGGCGAGTAATGAGAATATTTGCTGACAAGCTGGCCGATCACTTAAACAAGCCCTTGATGGGGCTTTACTTACTGTTTGGCAACGAACCGCTATTGCTGCAAGAATCACGCGTGGCGATAGAGAAAAAAGCATTAGAACAAGGATTTGAAGAACGCCATCGTTTCAGTGCCGATGCCCATTTAAACTGGGATCAAGTCTATGACTGCTGCCAAGCTTTAAGTTTATTTTCCAGCAAAAAAATCATTGAAATTGAATTACCTGAAACGGGTGCAAATGCGGCAACAGCGAAAGAGCTCGTCGCCCTAGGTCAATCGCTTCATCCTGACGTACTACTTGTGATCATCGGTGAGAAATTGACCAAAGCACAAGAAAGCACTAAATGGTTTAAGACACTCTCAAGCCTAGGATGTTGGGTGAGTTGCTTAACCCCGGATATCAGCAAACTGCCACAATTTGTCATGATGCGCTGCCGCGCATTGGGGCTAAAACCTGATCAAGAAGCAGTGCAGATGCTGGCGCAATGGCATGAAGGCAATCTGTTCGCACTATCTCAAAGCTTAGAAAAACTCGCGCTACTCTATCCAGATGGCTTACTGACGCTGATCCGCTTAGAAGAGTCATTAAGCCGACATAACCACTTCACTGTCTTTCACTGGGTCGATGCGCTGCTCGAAGGGCAAGCGAATCGGTCACAACGTATTTTACGCCAGCTCATTACCGAAGGCACTGAGCCTGTGATTCTGATACGTAGCCTACAAAAAGAGCTGCTGCTGCTGCTGCAAATGCATCAAGATTTAACCCAAATGCCGATTGGCTCAATCTTTGATAAGTACCGAATTTGGCAATCCAAGCGACCTTGGTACGCGGCAAGCTTAAAAAGACTATCGAGAGATAAACTCAAACAGCTGATTGCATTACTCACCCAAGCCGAAAGAGTAACTAAAACTCAGTATGAAACCTCAACTTGGCCAATATTGCAGCAAATCAGTGTCGAATTTTGCTTGCCACAGTCCGTTGTATCAAAGTTGGCTTGAAGGCGTGTTATACTCCGCGCCATTTTGTCAGTAACCAGACCAATTTTTAAAAGAGATGACGCTTGCAACACCACGAATTGAAAGACTTTCTTGCCGATAAAGCCGACGATATGAAAGCCATTGATATCAAAACCTTAGATGTTAAGGGAAAATCTAGCATCACCGATTACATGATCATTTGCACAGGCACATCAAAACGACATGTAGCCTCGATTGCCGAACATGTCGCAACTGAAGTCAAAAAAGTGGGCATGGAACCACTGGGTATGGATGGCGAAAGTGAAGGCGAATGGGTCGTACTAGACATGGGCAGCAGCATGTTGCATGTTATGCAAGAAGAGCATCGTGATCTGTACCAGCTTGAAAAACTTTGGAGTTAAGTTTTGAAAATTCAGTTGATTGCCGTTGGTACCAAAATGCCGAAATGGGTAGAAGAAGGCTTTCAAGAGTACCGCCGACGTTTTCCACACGATATGCCGCTTGAATTAGTGGAGATACAAGCGGGCAAACGTGGCAAAAATGCGGATATTGCAAGAATTTTGCAAAAAGAAGGCGAAGCTATGCTCGCGGCCGTGCCAAAAAGCAATCGAATTGTTACTCTCGATATTCCAGGTAAGCGTTGGGATACCGAACAACTGGCGGAACAACTTGAAAGTTGGAAGCTCGATGCCCGTGATGTATCGATTTTAATTGGTGGCCCTGAAGGGCTTTCTCCTGCATGCAAAGCCGCCGCAGAGCAGAGCTGGTCGCTTTCGCCGTTGACACTTCCTCACCCTTTGGTTCGAGTGGTCATGGCAGAGAGTTTGTACCGCGCTTGGAGTATTACGGCTAATCACCCTTATCACCGAGAATAACTATTCATGTTACGTAAGCGTAGCCAAATTCGTGACTACCAATCAGAAGCTCGGCTGTTTCGCAACCGAGCAATTGTCTCTTTTATCGCGATCATCATGCTGGTGGGCGTTCTGCTTACCAATTTGTACCATATTCAAATTAACCAATATCAAGATTACAAAACGCGATCCAACGATAACCGAATCAAAATCGTCCCGATTGCGCCTAATCGAGGGTTAATTTATGACCGCAATGGTGTGCTACTAGCGGAAAACCGCCCAGTATTCAACTTAGAGATCACACCTGAGCAAGTGCGCGATATGGATGATACGATCACGCGCTTACAGCAATACCTGACCATCTCACCAGAAAAAATTGCCACCTTTGAAAAAGAGCGTCGTCAGACACGCCGGTTTAATTCAGTGCCGCTTTTGACACAGTTAACACCGGAAGAAGTGGCTATTTTTTCGGTCAATCAGCACAAGTTTCCCGGTGTATCAGTAAGCGCAAGCTTAAAGCGCTACTACCCCTATGGTGAAGTTCTCACTCATGTTATCGGTTATGTATCTAGAATCAATGACCGAGATATGGAACGTCTAGAACGCGAAGAGCGCTCAGCCAATTACCAAGCCACTCGTGATATTGGCAAACTGGGGATTGAACGCTTTTATGAGGATGTGCTGCACGGCACGGCTGGCTACCAAGAAGTTGAGGTCAATAGCCGAGGACGCATCATTCGCACCTTAAAATACGTCCCTCCCGTGGCAGGGAAAGACATTGTGTTAAGCTTGGACATTGATCTGCAGCTTTATGTGCACAAGTTGTTGGATGGCCGGCGAGGTTCAATTGTAGTGCTCGATCCAAAAGATAACGGTGTCCTTACCATGGCATCAAGTCCAAGCTACGATCCAAACCCATTCGTACATGGTATTTCTAGCGCCGCCTACAACGAACTTCTCAATGACCCAGACCGCCCGTTAGTCAATCGAGCGACACTTGGTATTTACCCTCCCGGCTCAACGATTAAACCTTTTATTGCTGTCGCTGCACTTCAAGAAGGGGTTATAACCCCAACAACAACACGTAATGATCCTGGTTATTGGGTGATACCAAACTCCAAAACGCGGCCCTTCCGAGACTGGTTGCGCTGGGGGCATGGGCGAGTGGACATTAATAAGGCACTCGAAGAGTCTGTCGATACCTTCTTTTACCAAATCGCCTACGACTTGGGTATTGATCGTCTCTCTAGTTGGATGATGAAATTTGGCTTTGGTGACTATACAGGTTTAGACATTTATGAAGAAGGCAAAGCGAACATGCCAACGCGTGAATGGAAAATGGCACGTCACCGCACCCCTTGGTATCAAGGTGATACGATTCCGGTCGGCATTGGTCAAGGGTATTGGACATCAACACCGATGCAAATTGCCAAAGCGACTTCCGTGCTGGTTAATCACGGCAAAGTGATTGCGCCGCATTTATTGCGTTCGACGCTCAAAAATGGTGAAGAGTTTAGCAGGCAAGAGCTTTCAGAATTAGAAACTTCGCCACCGATCGAAGGGGTGCCGAAACGCTATTGGGACATCGCAATCAATGGCATGCGTCTTGTAAACCACGGTAAAAAAGGAACCGCACGGCGCTCATTTACCAATATGAAATATGTCAGCGCTGGAAAATCTGGAACTGCGCAAGTGTTTGGCTTGGCAGAAAACCAAGTGTATAAGGCCGATGAATTAGCCGAACACCTTCGTGACCATGCCCTATTCACAGGCTTTGCGCCTGTAGATGACCCGCAGCTTATTGTCACTCTGGTACTCGAAAACGCAGGGGGAGGTTCTGGCAATGGTGGACCCGTTGTTAGGAAAATATTTGACCGCGCCATTCTAGGTAAAGAGGCTGAAAAATAATGGAACTGGATCCTTCAACAGGACAAAATCGAGCGCTTTTTGAGCGTTTGCACATCGACTTGCCATTACTGCTGGGTATTTTGTTATTGATGGGGTTTGGGCTGGTCGTGATGTACAGCGCCAGCGGTCAGAGCTTAACTATGATGGATCGCCAAGCCATGCGCATGGTACTGGCTCTCGGTGTGATGATCTTTCTTGCTCAAATTTCCCCAAGAACTTATGAGTCTCTTGCACCCTTTATGTTTTTCTGTGGCGTACTGTTGTTGCTCGGCGTGCTGTTTTTTGGCGAATCGTCCAAGGGAGCTCAGCGCTGGTTAAATTTAGGCTTTGTTCGTTTTCAGCCCTCAGAATTGCTTAAACTCGCAGTGCCTCTCATGGTTGCTCGCTACATAGGGAAACGTTCTCTTCCACCCACCTTTAAAACCCTAGTCGTTTCGCTGTTAATGGTGTTTATCCCTACCGTGCTAATCGCGAAGCAGCCCGATCTTGGCACTTCAATATTGATTGCAGCCTCCGGCATTTTTGTCATTTTCTTATCTGGAATAAGCTGGCGAATCATTTTTTCTGCCGCCGTGGCTTTGGGTGGCTTCATACCTGTGCTTTGGTTCTTTCTGATGCGTGAATATCAAAAAACCCGAGTCAGAACACTTTTCAATCCGGAATCCGATCCACTCGGTGCAGGCTATCATATCATTCAGAGTAAAATAGCCATTGGGTCTGGTGGGTTGTCAGGAAAAGGATGGCTACACGGCACACAGTCGCAACTTGAATTCTTACCTGAGCGGCACACCGACTTCATTTTTGCCGTCATTGCTGAAGAGTGGGGCATGATTGGCATCTTGTGTTTACTCGCTATTTATCTCTTTATCATCGGACGTGGTCTATACCTCGCGAGCAACGCGCAAACGGCTTTTGGGCGAATGATGGCAGGAAGTATTGTACTCAGCTTCTTTGTTTACGTTTTTGTAAACATAGGTATGGTCAGTGGTATTTTACCCGTGGTTGGTGTTCCCTTAGCCCTCATCAGCTATGGTGGTACTTCCATGGTCACTCTCATGGCTGGCTTTGGCATACTGATGTCTATCCACACTCACCGAAAAGCATTTTCTAAGGCAACCTAAGCATGAGAAACTCCCTATTTATCTTTATATTAACGAGTCTATTTCTCATCGGTTGTAGCTCTTCAAGCCGCTATTCAATAACAGACGACGTGGCCCCTAACACGCCACTCTCGGTTGAGCATATTGAAGATGCACATCCGCAATACGAACCCTATAGTTTGGGCGGCAACAAGAATTACACTTTGAGAGGCATAAACTACACCATTGTCAAAGAGGCCAAAGGATTTACAGAGAAAGGCCAAGCCTCGTGGTATGGAAAAAAGTTTCATGGACATCTGACATCCAACGGTGAAATCTACGACATGTATTCGATGACGGCCGCCCATAAAACGTTGCCGTTACCCAGCTACGTTAAAGTAACGAATTTAGATAACAAAAAAACCGCGATCGTTCGGGTAAACGATCGCGGTCCCTTTCATGAGGGACGAATTATTGATTTAAGTTACGCTGCCGCTTACAAATTGGGTGTAGTTCAAACCGGGACTGCGAATGTGGCTATCGAAGTCATCACCATCGATAAACCCATCACGACGTCACCACAGAAAAAGAAGGTTCAATATCTCATCCAAGTTGCCTCTGCAAAATCAGAGCAAAGAATACGAACTTTATCCGAACAATTGAGTCAAACATTGACGGTTGAAAGCTTTGTAGACAGTGTGAATGGCAGTCATCGCGTATTTTTAGGGCCATTTAATGACGATGCCCTGACTCAACAAACGCTAGAAAAAGTTAAATTACTCGGTTACGAGACCGCCTTCATCAAAGCGCAACCCGTCACTCAGTGACTTATCAAATCCAGTGATCTTGATTCAAGCTCTGGTTTGATAGGTCGTTTCTGTTAAGATATGGACAGTTAATAAGATAATTTGCATTCCTCATGAAAAAACACACATTCTTAAAACCGATTCTAGCGTCTTCTATTGCGCTTTCTGCAACCTTTACTAGCTCAGTATTTTCTGCGCCTATCGTGATACCTGATGCTCCTCAGATTGCCGCTAAAGGCTATGTGTTGATGGACTACCATTCAGGTAAAGTGCTGGCAGAAAAAGAGATGAACACCAAACTTTCACCTGCAAGTTTGACGAAAATGATGACCAGCTACGTGATTGGCCAAGAACTGAAACGTGGCAATATCTCTCCACAAGATAAAGTGGTGGTCAGTAAAAATGCGTGGGCTAAAAACTTCCCTGACTCTTCTAAAATGTTTATTGAAGTCGGCACTACAGTTACCGTAGAAGAACTGAACAAAGGTATCATCATTCAGTCTGGTAATGACGCTTGCGTGGCGATGGCTGAACACATTGCTGGCTCAGAAGACGCTTTTGTTGACCTAATGAATGCGTGGGCAAGTTCACTAAAAATGAGCAATACGCACTTTGCTAACGTACACGGTCTAGATAACCCAAATCTCTATTCAACTCCATATGACATGGCGCTACTAGGTCAAGCGTTGATTCGTGATGTACCAAACGAGTACCGTATTTATTCAGAGCAGAAATATACCTATAACGGGATTACCCAGTACAACCGAAATGGTTTGCTGTGGGATAAAAGTATGAACGTAGATGGTATTAAAACCGGTCATACGAGTAATGCTGGGTACAGTTTAGTTAGCTCTGCAACGGAAGGGAAAATGCGCCTCGTTGCTGTGGTTATGGGGACCAAAGATGAAAATGCTCGTAAATCAGAAAGTAAAAAACTTCTGAGCTATGGCTTTAGATTCTTCGAAACCGTTGCGCCACACAAAGCAGGTGAAACATTCGTCGAAGAAAAAATCTGGATGGGTGACAAGGATAAAGTGGCGCTTGGTGTCAATGAAGATACTTACGTTACACTCCCTCGCGGTCAAGCGAAGGATCTCAGCGCAAGCTTTGTTCTTGAAAAAGAGCTCAGAGCGCCAATAAGCCAAGGCGATGTGGTCGGTAAGCTTTACTACCAGCTTGATGGCAAAGACGTGGCTGAATACCCTCTTTTGGCATTAGAAAATGTGGATGAAGGCAGCATATTTAGCCGTCTTTGGGACTACATTATATTGCTTTTCAAAGGGTTATTCTGATATCCCTTGTAGAAGATAAAACAAAGCCGCCTTACCGCGGCTTTGTGATTATTGAGTTCCATCAACATTCGCTGTAGTATTCGCCACCGCTAATCGAATTATCAACGGGAGTTTCCATTATGCTGACTATCAACTCTGATGCAAAACTCAAAGACTTACTCGAGTTTCCTTGTTCATTTACCTACAAGGTGATGGGCCACGCAAAGCCCGAACTTCCAGAGAAGGTTCTTGAAGTAATCCAACGTCACGCTCCAGGTGATTACAGCCCACGAGTTAAACCCAGTGCAAAAGGGACTTATCACTCCTTATCGATTAACATTACCGCCACCTCTATCGAGCAAGTTGAAATACTGTACAAAGAGCTAGGCGAGATCGATATCGTACGTATGGTTCTGTAGCCCAAAAACCGTGATTGAGATGCCTAGCCTCTCATTTTTTGATTTATTCAATTTTTTTTGAAAGCAGCTTAGGCTGCTTTTTTAATATAAATCATATAGCTAGCATATACCCCATCACACTAAGGACAAATTTATCGTCCTCATTAGTAGTCCATTCGCTGGAAGAAGTTTATAATCCAAAAACTTTATTTATACGGTAGATGAGTCACGCTGATGTTAAATTCGCTTGTTGTAAAACGTCTGGGTCGCCAAGAATACCTTCCTGTATGGGAAGCTATGCATGAATTTACCGATACAAGAACCGAAAGCACACAGGATCAGGTTTGGCTTGTCGAACATCAACCAGTTTTTACCCAAGGCCAAGCAGGTAAAGCTGAGCATCTTCTCAATACTGGCGATATTCCAGTGGTACAAAGTGACCGAGGCGGCCAAGTTACCTACCATGGTCCAGGCCAACTGGTGGCTTATTTCTTGATCGATTTGCGCCGCAAAAAATTAGGTGTAAGAGAGTTAGTGACCAAAATTGAACAGATCGTGATCAATACCTTGCAAGCATACCGTATTGACTCAGCCGCAAGACCAGATGCCCCTGGTGTCTATGTCAAAGGGAAAAAAATCTGCTCTCTTGGGTTACGGATCCGTAAAGGTTGTTCGTTTCATGGTTTAGCGCTAAACGTCAACATGGATCTCTCCCCTTTCCTACGCATTAACCCTTGTGGCTATCAGGGTTTAGAAATGGCCCAAGTCAGTGAACTGGGCGGCCCGACAGAACTACAAACCGTAGAAAAACAACTTATAATAGAACTCGTTAACATATTGGCTTACGAGCAAGTAGAATTCAGCACAGAAGCACCTCTTCAAAGGTAAAAAGCATGAGCAAACCGATCCAAATGGAAAAAGGCGTTAAATACCGCGACGCTGATAAGATGGCATTAATTCCTGTAAAAAATATGCCAGCCGCCGAACAAAAAGAAGTTTTGCGTAAGCCCGAGTGGATGAAAATTAAGCTGCCGAGTGATAGCCAACGCATCCAAGAGATCAAATCAGCAATGCGTAAAAATAATCTCCATTCGGTGTGTGAAGAAGCGTCTTGCCCTAACCTAGCAGAATGCTTTAACCACGGAACCGCCACCTTTATGATTTTAGGCGCCATCTGTACAAGACGGTGCCCATTTTGTGACGTTGCTCATGGACGGCCAAATGCCCCAGAGACAAACGAACCACAAAAACTGGCGCAAACCATTAAGGATATGAAGTTGAAATACGTGGTTATCACCTCAGTTGACCGTGATGACCTACGTGATGGTGGTGCCCAACATTTTGCCGACTGTAACCGTGAAATTCGAGCATTAAACCCAGAGATCCGTATCGAAACGTTAGTACCGGATTTTCGTGGCCGAATGGATATCGCCCTTGAACTACTCAAAGATAACCCACCGGATGTGTTTAACCACAACTTAGAAACCGCACCACGTCTATATCGTAAGGCGCGTCCTGGGGCAAACTATAAATGGTCACTGGAACTGTTGAAGAAATTCAAGCAACAACATCCAAGTATCCCTACCAAATCAGGCATCATGATGGGGCTTGGTGAAACAAAAGAAGAGATAGTGGAAGTATTGAAAGATCTTCGCGCTCACGACGTCACAATGCTGACTCTTGGTCAATATTTAGCACCGAGTCGCCATCACCTGCCAGTTGAACGCTACGTTCCACCGTCTGAATTTGACGAACTTAAAGAGATCGCACTAGAGCTTGGATTTACTCACGCCGCCTGTGGCCCGTTCGTACGTTCCTCCTATCATGCGGATATGCAAGCCAAAGGGCTAGAAGTGAAATAACCACACAGCACAAGTTCACTCAAGCCGATGTTCACTCATCGGTTTTTGAGACTCTGCTCGGTTAATGATTGAAGCTTGAATATTGATTCTATGTTCTATAGGCTAACGGCATAGAAAATAGATAACAAAGCTAGGGATTTATTAATATGAAAACGATCAGTACATTAGCACTTGTTACAGCCACTTTAATGGCCGGTTGTGCATCTAATACTCAGCAAGATAACTATCGTGAAGCCTCCTTTGAGCTTTGTAATACTGAAGTCAACATTTACTCTGTGAGTGATGATGGCCGCGTTCGTATTGTCTGCGCTGACGGCTCTAAGTTTGCCTTAAATAGCGAAAAGACACTTGATACTATGCGCAATATTAATATTGAGTATTGTGATGGTGAAGGTTTAGGCAAATTTAACGAGAGCACAAAATATTACTCTTTTCAATGTAAGTCAGGCACATTGCTCAGCATTGCAAAATAGTTCTGCAGAGCACATTCAACAGCGAGAGGCCACTCTTCTTATTGGTGCTCAATAAAATAAATAATGACCAAATAAAAAAGCTCCTGAATATTAGGAGCTTTTATTTTATTGTGCGTAACACTACGCGTATACAGGCAAACGCTTACAAATTTCTAACACTTTTGCCTTCGTTGCTTGAATCACAGATTCATCACCCATGTTGTCCAAAATATCACACATCCATCCAGCTAGTGCTTTCGCATCAGCTTCAGTAAAACCACGGCGAGTAATTGATGGAGAACCCACGCGGATGCCAGAGGTCACAAATGGGCTACGTGGATCATTCGGTACAGAGTTTTTGTTCACTGTAATGTTAGCCGCACCCAATGCCGCATCAGCATCTTTACCTGTAATATTTTTATCGATCAAATCGACAAGGAACAGGTGATTTTCTGTGGAACCTGAAACAATGTTGTAACCACGAGCCAAAAACTCGGCCACCATCGCTTTCGCATTGGCGACAACGCGTTTTTGATACTCTTTGAACTCTGGTTCTAGAGCTTCTTTGAACGCGACCGCTTTACCTGCGATAACGTGCATTAAAGGACCACCTTGACCACCAGGGAATACGGCTGAGTTAAGCTTCTTATATAAGTCTTCACCTGCATTCGAAAGAATAAGGCCACCACGAGGACCTGCCAGTGTTTTGTGGGTAGTGGTCGTCACTACGTGGGCATGAGGAACTGGGTTAGGGTAAACACCCGCCGCAATCAAACCAGCTACATGCGCCATATCAACAAACAAGTAAGCGCCCACTTTATCAGCAATTTCACGCATTCTTTTCCAGTCGCAAACTTGTGAATAAGCAGAGAAGCCACCGATGATCATTTTTGGCTGATGCTCAACCGCTAATGCTTCCATCTCTTCGTAATTAATTTGACCTTTTGCATCAATGCCATAAGGAATGATGTTGTACAGCTTACCGGAAAAGTTGACAGGAGAACCGTGAGTCAAATGACCACCGTGTGCCAAGCTCATTCCTAATACGGTATCACCTGCGTTAAGCAACGCCATATAAACCGCGTTGTTTGCTTGTGAGCCAGAATGCGGCTGCACGTTCGCATAGTCTGCGCCAAACAGTTCACACGCACGTTCAATCGCCAGTGTTTCTACTTTATCGACAAACTCACAACCACCGTAATAGCGTTTACCTGGGTAACCTTCAGCGTATTTATTGGTGAGCTGTGAACCTTGCGCTTCCATTACACGTGGACTTGTGTAGTTTTCCGAAGCGATAAGTTCAATGTGTTCTTCCTGACGAAGAGTCTCTTCTTGAATAGCTGCGAACAGGTCCGCATCGTAATCTGCGATGTTCATATCACGCTTAAGCATCTGTATCTCCTGACTCAGATTTTACTGAAAGTTTCAAAAAAACCACACAACGACCAAAAGCAAACGTTTTCGTCACCGTAATATGGCGCACATTCTACATAATTTGATCTGGGTCATAAAGAACAAATTACAGAAATTATCATGCAGTTTTTTCATAATGGATAGTGAGGTAACTCATGCTAAACAGTAAGTTGGATAATGATGAGTTAGTATGTCAACCATTCTGCTTTACACCTTGTAAAGCTGCAATTACATAGGTTTACCTCAATTTTCACTCTCTATCTACCGAAAATATTACTTTTTCTTTACTATGCTCGCCATTCTTAGCTATTAAAATTATTTATCGATGCGAACACACACACGTAAAGAAGATTGGGTTGCCATTTTAACGGGAACCTTTTTGGTCGCACAAGGCGTCTTCTTTCTCCAGTCCGCTCATTTACTGACAGGTGGAACCGCTGGTTTAGCACTGCTGATCAGCCAGTTAGTCCCAGCCTCATTTGGTAGCATTTATTTTTTGGCTAACACCCCTTTTTACATTTTGGCTTGGAAACGATTTGGTCATCGCTTTGCCATCAACAGCGCGCTATCCGGCGCACTAGTCTCTATTTTTGCGGACCATCTTTATTTGGTAATTTCTTTGGAAATGGTCAATGAAATTTACTGCGCCATTGCCGGGGGATTATTAATGGGTCTTGGCATGTTAATTCTCTTTCGTCACCGTTCCAGCTTGGGTGGCTTTAATATCTTGTGTTTATTTATTCAAGATAAATTTGGGATCCCTGTTGGCAAAAGTCAGTTGGTTATAGATTGCTCAATTTTAGCTGCTTCTGCCTTTTTTGTTTCGTTTTCCATTGCCACACTGTCTGTGCTCGGGGCTGTCTCACTTAACCTTGTGTTAGCAATGAATCATAAACCCACACGATATAGCGTGACTTACCCTTAAGCTGTCGCAATACCCATAAGATTAAGAAGAGATAAAAACACAACCAAATTTAGCCTTAATTCTTACACCGTAAATACCCTCCATTATTTTTATTTAAACATTAGCTAGCTCTTATATAAAGGTCCTCTAACAAGGTCACCACATTAAGTTAATGCAGTAATAGTAAGTGATTACATCACCTTATCCGACTCTCCGTACTCTATCTCAAATTGAAAAACCCAAAATACAGTCACCCATTCCATATATCACACATCGCGTCTTATTTTTGATGCACCTGATCAGTTGAAGTCGTCGGAGCTTAATATGAGAATGCACTGCTAAAAAATAATTATTATTCGTTACCTTAATAATTGAGCGGTTAGGAGCTTCTACAATGGGTGAAAGAGGAAGGATCCGTATTTCTAACTATCAAGGTAAATTTTTCTACCGCCTGATAGATTGCTTAGTAATACTGATCACAATGTATATTACACTAAAGTTTCACTCACATATCGTTACGATGTCTTATATATCTGTGGGACTTTTAGGGGTTATTTTTTATTCATTTATTGCTGAAAGCCTTGATATATACAGCGGTTGGCGAACCACAAAACTTAGAGTTTTAACTCTACACACTGCTTTTTGTTGGGCTTCAACTGTTGGCTGCTTAACTTTAGTTGGTTATTTCACAAAAACTGGAAGCGATTTCTCACGTTTAATTTTAGGTTTTTGGTTTGTCGGATCATTTATTTTATTACTGCTTTGGCGCTTCGTCGCATTTACAGTCATTTACTATCTACATAAAAAAGGTTATCACACCACTAAAGCTGTCATTATCGGCATGACACCGCAGGGCCTAGAACTATCGAAAAATCTCATCAATAACCCTGAGTTAGGTATTAAACTGACTGGCTTTTACGATGATAGGGGTGATGAACGTATCGCAAGCGATATTCCAGTGCTCGGTAAAGTTAATGATGCATTAACACTTGCCAAAAACGGTGAAGTAAAAAGTGTGTACATAGCACTACCAATGCAAGCCCAGCATCGAATCAGCAAGATTCTAGAGGCCTTTTCGGATAGCACAGTGAATACCTATATTGTGCCAGACTTTTTCACCTTCAATTTACTGCATTCGCGTTGGTATACCATCGGCGATGTTAATGCTTTTAGTATTTTTGACACACCGTTCAATGGGTTAGGTACGTGGCTAAAACGTTTTGAAGATTTAGTCTTAAGTAGTCTTATCTTGATTTTAATCAGTCCTGTCCTTATTGCAGTTGCAGTAGGCGTGAAACTCAGCTCACCAGGTCCCATTATTTTCAAACAGATGCGTTATGGGCTGGATGGAAAGTCTATCAAAGTATGGAAATTCAGAAGCATGCGTGCCATGGACAATGGGAACAAAGTGACGCAAGCAACAAAAAATGATCCCCGAGTGACTCCTTTTGGTGCGTTTATTCGAAAGACATCATTAGATGAGCTACCACAGTTTATTAATGTGCTACAAGGTCGAATGTCTATTGTCGGCCCTCGCCCTCATGCCGTAGCGCACAACGAAGAATATCGAACGATCGTTAACCGCTACATGCTGAGACATAAAGTAAAACCAGGAATTACTGGCTGGGCACAAATTAATGGCTGGCGTGGTGAAACCGATACGCTAGATAAAATGGAAAAACGTGTCCAATTTGATTTGGACTATATACACAGATGGTCGTTGTGGTTCGACATCAAAATCGTATTTCTCACCGTATTTAAAGGATTTGTAGGCAAGAATGCTTACTAGAATGGATAAAGCATACTCATATGAAAACAACTAATTTAAATAGAATCGCGTCCTTTGGTTTGGCTTTTTTTGCGTTATCAGCCGTACAAGCAAAACCGCAACCTAACCCAATTATGACTGAGTCAGGGATTGCTATTGTACCGTTTTTAAACTTATCAACGGGTTATAACGACAACTTAGCAAAAGCGTCACAAGATCTCGAACATTCCCAATATTCAGTGTTCGAACCAGGTATCGGTTTAGCAATAGAGCCGACAAGTGGCCAGAAACATCGCGTAGGTTATCGACTACAAAGAGGCGATTTTTTCAGCTCTAGCAAAGATAACTACACTGACCATTTCTTTGATTTAGCCAGTGACTGGGAGCTCAATTCCAAGCATCGAGTTGACTTCAGCTATGCTCTTGCATTAACTCATGAACAGCGTGGTGATAACGATACGACACTCAATTTGTCGTACAACGAATACAACACCAATAACTTCAACCTCGGTTACGGTTTTGGTGGTGAAGACGCCAAAGGTCGAATAGAAACCAACCTTGGCTGGGGCAATTTGGACTATAAAAACAACCAAAATATTACTCAATACCAAAATTGGGATGAATTACGATTCAACAGCTCTCTATACTATAAAGCGCTGCCAAAAACATCGTTGGTTTTCCAAATTATCGTTAATGATAGGCATTATAGTGATATAGCCCCAGGCTCAACTCTCAAAGACAGCACCCATTATATGGGATATGTTGGTACCTCGTGGGACGCAACAGGGAAACTGCAGGGAAATGCCAAGGTCGGTATGCAACATAAAGATTTTGAATCCTCTTCTAGGGAAGATTTCGACTCTTTTTCATGGGATATTGATGTCACTTATCTCATCCGCACATACTCTGCAGTGCAGTTGAAAACAAATCGTAAATCAACCGATACTGACGGTACAGGTGATTCAATCGATACCAAAGTGTATAACGCAAATTGGACACACAATTGGAGTGACATCATCTCTTCTAACGTCGATTATTCTCTATTAAGCGAGAATTACACCAGCACTGCTCGCGACGATGACACCAGTAAGGTAACACTTTCATTAAGCTACGATTTTCGTCGTTGGCTAACATTCAAAGTCGGCTACCAACTTGAATCGAGAGATTCCAGCATCAGTTCGTTAAGCTACGATCAAAATGTTTATTACTTTGCTATTGAAGGTGTGATGTAACTTACGATGAAGTACTTCTTAGTCATTCTATTGAGTTGTCTTTCCTGGTCAACATTGGCCAATGAGAGTTTTTATAAGTTAGGCGTTGGGGATCAAATTCGGATTCAAGTTTATGATGAACCAGAGTTATCTATTGAAACGCGTGTGGGTGACAGTGGTAACATTGATTACCCTTTTTTGGGACGAATTAAACTGAAAGGAAAAACGATTGAGGAAGTAAAAACTGCTATCCACAATGGTTTAATCGATGGGTATCTGGTTAACCCCAATGTTTTTGTCAGCATAGTCGAATATCGTCCCTATTTTATCAACGGACAAGTGAAAATATCCGGGAGTTATCCGTATCATCCGGGGTTAACCGTAAACAAAGCCATTACGATTGCGGGTGGATTCACTGAGCGAGCCTCTAAAACTAAGATCTATATATCATCAAGTGATGCTCCTGAGGCCAAGCCAGTAAAAGTAACATTGCTTCATAAAATTCAGCCTGGTGACATTCTCACCGTAGAAGAAAGCTTTTTTTAGGTAACTTAGTTGTATGGAAAACTCTTTAATTAAAAATCACTTGAACTCAGATGAAGTTATTGATATTCGTCAGTATTTTCATGTTCTTCTCAACTATAAATGGCGTATTCTACTTTTTTCTACAATGGTTACCGCCATCGCCGTATTGATTGCATTATCAATTCCTTCGCAATATACCGCTCGCGCCTCACTGATCATCGAATCGAAGCAAGCAAAAGCTGTTTCGATTGAAGACATCTATGGTTTAGATACCAAAAGCCAAGAATACTATTTGACTCAAATAGAGATCTTGAAATCAGACCGAGTCGCAGAGGAAGTCATTAAACGCCTTAACCTTGCCAGCCACCCAGAATTTGACCCTACTGTAGAAAATAATCAAAAAACTGGGTTTAAATTCGATGTATTGGAATGGTTTCCTGTTCTAAAATCGTTCAAGAAAGAGCCAGCGGAAATATCACAGGAAGACCAAAACTATCGGACTAGCCGATTGGTTCTGGCTAAGTTTAAGCGTGGGCTAGAAGTTAGCCCAATAAGAAAAACTCAACTAGTGAATATTTTCTACACCAGTAAAGACCCTAAATTATCGGCTCAAATTGCCAATGAGATTGGTAACGTCTTTATGGATAGTCATATCGAAGACAAACTTCAAGTTGAACTGAAGGCGAATAGCTGGCTCAACAACCGCATGGGTGATTTGCGCGAACAACTAAAAAAGTCAGAAGCTCAACTACAAACATTTTTAAAATCTGAAGGACTAGTTGATATCCAAGGCGTTGAAAGCCTAGCATCTCAAGAACTTGAAGAACTGACCTCTCAATTGAATAAAACGAGAGACAGACGCGTTGCAGCTGAGACTCTGTATTTGGTCGCTCAAACGTACAGCCGTCAAGATGGTGACCTCTCTGCCCTTGCATCTATCCCAGAGATCTCTAACCACCCGACGATACGAGATGTCAAATTGGCTGAAGTGCAAGCTGAAAAGAAAGTCTCGGAACTATCAAAACGTTATGGTGACAAACACCCAAAGCTAAAATCAGCTCAAGCCGAACTAGCCTCTGTTAAACGCAATTTAAATTCCGAACTAAAACAGCTACTAAACGGGATCAACAATGAGTTACAGGCTGCTAAGCAAGCAGAGAGTTCTTTACACAGGGAACTTGAGAAACGCAAATCAGAGTTTCAAAGCCTCTCCGTAAAAAATGCACGATATTCAGAGCTAAAGCGCGAAGTCCAAACAAACCGAGAGCTGTTTGATCTCTTTTTAAGTCGTCAAAAAGAGACCAGTGCATCGAGCGACTTTAATGCTACGATTGCTCGTTTTACCGATTTTGCCAATCCACCCCTAGCCCCAAGTAAGCCGAACCGTAAACTGATTGTATTATTAGCGTTCGTCGCTTCGTTTGGTTTGGCATGTGTTGTTGCTTTCATTGCTGATGCGGTAAACGATACATTCCTTGATGTAAAACAGGTCGAAAAACAGTTATCACTAAGCTTGCTCGGTATTATACCGGCAATTAAAACTCGAGGCCCCCTAACGCTAAAAACCTATTTTGATTCGAAACACCGAGAGCTAACAGAAGCGATTAGAACCGTTCGGACTGGTTATTTACTTGCCAACACCAACAAAGATCATCATGTGGTAATGGTTACTTCTTCACTACCAGAGGAAGGAAAAACAACCTCGAGTATCAATTTGGCTTTTTCACTGGCACAAATGGAAAAAACACTGCTGATTGACTGCGATTTGAGAAAACCGTCGGTTGCACACCGTTTTGGCATCTCTGGTTCACAGCCAGGAATGAGCAACTTGCTCATAGGTACGCATACCATAGAAGAGTGTCTCTATACCGATGAAGAATCAGGGCTTGATGTTTTGGCTGCAGGAGTCGTGACAGACAATCCTCTTGAACTTATCTCCTCGCCTAAGTTTGCCTCACTACTCGAAGAGCTAAAGACACGCTATAGCAGAATTGTGATTGATACACCTCCATGTTTAGCCGTTAGTGATGCATTTATGCTGTCGCAGTACGTGGACTCGACCATACTCGTGATCAATGCTCCACACACACGTACTAAAGTGGCTAGAGATGTGGTCGGACGCTTAACGCAGCAAGGAGCGAGAATTGATGGCGTCATATTGAACAAACTGAACACCAAAAAAGCCTCTAATTATAGCGGTTATCATCAATATCAATCCTATTACGGCCCAGAAAAATAACCATGAAGGTCGTGAATCACCCTTTTTTAGCCCATGCTTTGCGTTTGAGCATTGGGCTAACTGCACTCGTTACTCTCTATTTTGCATTTCATTTTTTGACGGCGTCCATTTACGCGCTAGCAACAGAAAGAAATATCGACTACTGGACAAAGCACAGTGATGGTGTAACTTTAGAGCAAGTGAATGAGACCAAACTCATGATACTAAAGGCCCTACAACACCACAGAGACCATCCTCATTACCATAATTTACTGGGTAAGGTCTATGAGTGGGAAGCCTATTTAGGCGATGATGTAGATAAAGAGAGCCGCTTGCTCAATGCAAAAAAGGCCTACTTGGAGAGTGCATTATTGAGACCCACTTGGTCAGACACATGGGCTGATTTATTGGTGATTGAAACTCAGTTGAAAGGGGAAAATATTGATCTCTATTTTGCGCAAGCCGACAGATATGGGCCTTTTACACCCAAAGTGAACAACACACTTTCCCAGATTGGCCTTAACCATTGGTCTATTTTTTCAGCGCCGCAGCGAACTATCATTATTGATCACGCCGCAAGAGCATTAGCTCATCCTCAAAGCCGAGGAGAAGCCTACCAGTATCTAAAATCAAACGGTCTCTTAAAATTTACCTGTGCAGCTATTATTTATAACCCTCAACGTTATACTGAGAAAAATAATCTCTGCAAGAGAGCGCTAGAGTGATCTCGATGATAAAACATTATTCAATAAACCGGCCTATCGCCTTGTTCATGTTAGCCTTGCTTTCTCTTGGTACGGCTTCGCTATCACTGGCAAAAACACTGAATATTCATGCTGAGATACCGGTATTTTTGGAAAAGTCACTCGGCGGTGATATTTATCTCCACTTTACACTTGCGCTATTCATTACCTTGGTTTTTATCCGAGTAATTTCCGCCACTCTTTCCCCTATACAGAGCATCTTTCTCGCCATAGTTATCGTCTCGACCTGTTGCGTAATTGATGAAAGTTTACAAATGTTATCGCGTTCACGATCATTCTCTTTGCTCGATTTAGGGGCAAGCTTACTTGGTATAACAATGGCCTCAATAATCTATTACGTTACTAGCAGACTTCAATCTTCAAACTTATGCTCCAAACTAAGACAACCTCGCGCATAAAAACGCCTTAAGAATGAGAATCGAACCCTTATTAACAGAAGTACGATATCACTGGATGTACTACTTCACTTATAATCATCGCAACAGTAAATCGTAGGCTTTTAGGACTTACCAATGAAAAAATCACTATGGATATTTTGGATTGCTATTTCAGCTTTGCTGGCTAGTTCAAGGTTATATGCCGAAACAGAAATTACTTGTTCACTTTATAAAAACCATAAAGTGGCCACAGACACAATAAGAGCCAGCCTAGAACAAGCAGACGATGCCATTATTTCTCTGCAAGCTTTAATGAAACTATGCCCAAGCATGGCACTGGAAATGGCGGACCTAGCGTCTACTCTACACCCACAACTAGCACTCGATATCTTCAATACGGTATTTGACCATATATCGAGTGACCAAGTCGCAGCTTTGACTGCAATACTCGTTAAAAATGCACCTCAAGAGATGCGTTCTGAAGTCATTCAGCTTGCTGTCACTAAATCACCAGAGTCAGCTCAAGCTATCGTTGATGCTGTTATTGCAATGGATTTAATGGACTCAACTGATGTGATTGTTGCTGCAATCTCCGGTGGCGCTGACCCAGCGACCATTACTGAACCGACAGCGGCAGGTACTCCATCGGCTTTACCTGGTGGCTTACCTCCAGTCGCAACGGTGCCAGGTAACACCACAACACTTGGAACCGGCAATGGCAGTGGTGGTGGTACCGCTTCACCAAACTGATCGTTTAATTCGATACTTTCATCCAGTTTAGGGCAGGTATATTCCTGCCCTTCTTAATTGATATTAATAGTATGCGTCTAATAGAAAAATCCATTTTCCCAATATTTCTCATTTTTATATTTTGGCTGCCCATACCTTTAGGTAGTAATCGCCCATTAGCATGGTCATTCAATGAAATCTGGATTGCATTGCTGCTTATTGCCTGTTTATTCAACTACTCTTTTGAGCACTGGAAAAACTGTCTGATAAAGGGAAAATTAGTCATCATTCCCATCGCACTTATCACTTGCTGGTCATTCATCCAAAGTATTCCACAACTTGGTATAACTCAGGATCCTAGTTTAGTCTTTGTCTCTGCAATCAAATCGCTCCACTATTTCCAGTTTTGTCTTATTGCTCTTGTCCTTATCGACACACCTAAAAAATTAAAACTTCTCGCAGTAGTCATGGTTAGCAGTGGAATTTGCCAAGGCTTTTACGCTGGCGTGATTTTGCTACTCAACCTAGATCATTCGATAATTTTCAAGCTGCCACTAGGAAATAGAGCCTCCGGAAGCTTTGTCTATCATAATCATCTGGCAAACTTCTTGATGCTGAATCTCTGCATTGGATTTGGCTTATTAATTGCAAAACTCGATAGCTCACATAAAACCGGATTTAGAAATATCACTAAACAGTTTTTAGCCGTGTTGCTGTCTGATAAAGCCTTTGTACGTTTAGGGCTCGTGATCATGGTGATTGCATTAGTCTTAACACGCTCAAGAATGGGAAATATGGCTTTCTTTATCGCCCTAACCGTAGGTTGTGTGCTGTTGCTATTGTTTTACAAGCCGAAACCCAAAAGTGTTTATGTGCTTATAATCAGTTTATTCATCATTGATACGTTCATCGTGAGCCAATGGTTTGGATTGGAGAAAGTCAAACAACGTCTTATTGAAACTAGCTTGGAAAGTGAATCAAGAGATGATGTTGTCAGATATTCCCTAGTTGCAATACAAGAAAGGCCTCTGACTGGCTTTGGGGCTGGTACTTTCTACTCCACTTTTCCTTCCTACAATCAAGGGAAAGTAAAACTGTTTTACGATCATGCTCATAATGACTACATCCAATTCACATTAGAATCAGGCCTTGTCATGGTTTCGATATTAGGTGTAATGATCTTAGTCGCCGCCCAACGCGCATTTTATGCGTTTAAAAACCGCAGAAATAGATTGATGAAAGGGATCGGATTATCATCCATGATGGCTATTATTGGTATGTTGATACACATGAGTGTTGATTTCCCACTTCAAGCTCCCGCAACAACACTTTATTTCTTGCTGTGTTTATTGATGGGACACTGGTCAAATTCAATGCCGAGTCTGGTCACTCGTTCAAAATATTCCTGATATATAAAAACGACTTTAAGTTGCAGGTAAACGAATGTATCCAACACCGCGCAGCTTCAAGTAGGAATGGTATACGTCCAAAACAATTCCTACTCCATATCTGGTTAATAAAAAATCCCTCGATTGTCTCGAGGGATTTTCAATTATTGAATTAAAACGATATCAATTAATCGAATACAAACTGCAAGCCTTCAACTAACCAACCACCAGTCCAAACATTAATCTGCTTGATGCGTTTACCTTGCGGCACAGTGTACGTTTCAACTTTTTTGTTGCTCGCATAGTGGGTTGAACCCAATAACACGCTAGAGCCATCCTTCATCGTGAACTTAATCGCCACTATGTGGTAACCACCCCAGTTATAAAGACCAGAGGTAACTTCCACGGATTGCAATTGATCAAGAGCAATCGGTGCTCTTAGCACACCACCGTTAGTACCTTGTACTGGGCCGCCCACCAAGTTATTGGCCGTCGTGCCGATCGCATCGATCGCAAAACCAGAACGCAGATACATCTGGTTATCCGCCGTCACGACACGTTGCGATTGCTGAGTATTTGAGTAACCAAAAATTGGAGACTCACCACCCACCGTTGCACGTAATGTACTCGAACGGTATGTATTATGGCTCAACCAACTTGGCTCAACAAAAGTAGGTAAAGTACCATCTTGATTGATGTTGGTCAGGTGGAAAGCGTGCTGGTTCCAAATACGAGTCGCATTCTTCCAAGGTTTTGCATTGTCCGCCGATTCATAAACAAACACACCATGGTTAACGACATAGTTTTTATCAAAATCATTAGCAACAACAATCAGCTCTGCATTATTGTCACCTTCCAGATCGACCACGATAGGATATTCCCAAAGTGTCGCCGTTGAGTGCGCTAACGAAGCACGTTCTTTACCCGTTTTGCCATCTAACACACGTACACGAGCATGGTCTTGCACGAGTACTTCATCGATACCATCATTATCAAAGTCATAGGCAGACACACCAATTTTGCCGCTGCCAGTATCATCGTTCGCAACAGACCAAACGCGCTCACCTTTGCTGTTATACATATCGACAGCGGCATAACCCGCGTAAACAATCCCTTTTACATCCAGATCATTGGTACCATTTAGCGTAGCTAACTCAAACTGAACACCGTCCAACAGCCAACCAGCGCTCCAAGCTTTAATGCCTTTAATACGACTACCTACTGGTACAGTAAAGCGCTCGGTTTGCTTGGAATAAGCATAGTTTTTAGAGCCCATAGAAATCACGCTACCGTTGCTCATTCTAAAATCGAGCGCCAATAAATGATAACCACCCCAATAGTATTTACCCCAAGTCAGATCAATCGCTTTAATATCTTTGACGTTAACTGCGGCATTAAGATTGCCTCCCGTACCACCGACTAAAGTCGAAGCAGAAGCACCAATCGCATCAATCGCGAATCCTGAACGAACAGAGATTTTACCATCGACCGCCAAAACAATAGAAGCAGGATTGCTATTAGGTTGATAACCGTAGATTTTTGAGAACTCAGTCGTTTCAACTGCTTGAGCTTTGCCTAAAAAGTTAGATACCGCCTGCACGCCACCGCCTGGATTGGCAGTATTGTTGATTTCCCACTTAATGGTGCCATCGTGTTCTAGCACAGCAAAACGTGCGTTATGCCCAGTTGATGCAGAAGCAGGAACTGAAGCGATAATCTCTGGCTCAGCATCATTATCTAGGTTAACCAGCGAAGAGAACCAAACTGCATCATTGGCATGATATTGCCAATTGATCGCGCCGTTATTTTGAAATAGAGTACCGCCTGAAAAGACTTCTTGTTGCTGATCGCCATCGACATCAACGTTGATCGATGACGGTGCCCAAGGGTGGTTAAAAATCAGCCCTGTGTGGTAGTTATACACACCATCTGCAGCCAGAATTTCGACGCTGCCATCATGGTCTAAATCAGCCAACGTGATATCACCAACAATACGCCAGCCACTTTCTGTGGTTGGGATCTGTTTTTTGATGTTGCCTTGGTTATCCAAAATCGTGATGAATTGATCGCGATTGTTGGTTGTAACAATTTCAACGATTCCGTCACCATCCAGATCGCCTACGGCAGGAGAATAACGCGCATCCGCGATCACACCACCATTCGCATAACTCCACAACTCAGAACCATCCACACCACTTAAAGCACGCACTAAACCGCCATTGGCATATTTGTTTCCTTCAAATGTCACTACGATCAAATCTGCGACATCTTTTTCATCAATCTTGCCATCGCCATTGTCATCATTCAGTTGCGCGGCAACCGGCGTAACCATCACTTGGTTAGAATTAGGTTGGAAAGCACTGCCTTGCCAAGACCACTTAAGCTTCATATTGAGTGCAGAGCTGTCACCTTCATAAGGAACAACACGCATTGAACGAGGCTTTGAGAAATCAAGAGTTTCGCCATTGTAGGCTGTGACTGCTCGCATCTGCTCATTTTGAGTATGACCACCAAATACCGCTAAACGGTTATAAGAGAGGTTATCCCAATCACTCAGCATGACACCTAAACCTTGTGGCGCTTCCACATCCACTTCATGAGCATAGATATAAGCAGGCAATGAGTAGCCTGAGCGCTCACCCTCTTTCAAACAGAAACGCTCACCCGTTTGGCGGCTAACGATACAAGCCTCAGGATAAGTTTCAGAAGCCAGCACTCGCATTGAGCGTGGTTTAGAAAAATCTAAATAAGCGCCGTTGTAGGCCTTAACATTCTTAAGATCTTCGTTGCCAGTATAACGATTGAACACAGCCAAACGGTTATAAGACAGGTTGTCCCAATCACTCAGCATGACAGAGACACCACTCGGAGCCTGTACATCGACTGGATGAGCATAAATCCAGCTAGGTAGGGAGTATCCCGAGCGCTCTCCTACATTCAAACAATATTTTTCGCCATTCAGGCGGCTGATAATACACCCTTCGGCTTCATTCGTTGTGGCTTGAGCCACGGTGCTACTTAGCGACAAAAGACTGACAGCAAGTGCAATATATTGAGACGTCATCTGTAAGACTCCCTTTACTTGGGGTTAATTTTTTCAAAGCCAGAAACGATATGCATCTGGTTGATTTTTTTGTAATTATTATTTTTCAAACCTAGGAACTGGTGAACTGGTATCGTGAATTGCCAATAAAAATCCGACGGAATTATCAATAAATGGAAGGGATATTTCAACACAGCACGCCTATTTTTACGCCTCACTAATGAGACATCTCAAAGTTGAGAAACGAACCGACTATAGTGAATATCTCTCTATTTTTTCAAGAAGCGTTTTATAGGTGCTGTTATACTTAAATCAATTAGATAAAGAGGGTGGTATCTTGCGTTACATATTTATTTCACTTATTTTAATCAGCCTAAGCCCAGCCATTATCGCTGAAGTCGTTTCTCATAATGTAATAGAATATGGTGCCATCGCAAATGATGGAGAGGATGATTCATCCGCATTTCAAAATGCACTGAATCAATTAAATGATAATAATGTACTAATTATTCCCTCTGGCGAATATCAGATTTGTAAAACCCTTTATTTAAAGGAAAAGAATAACATTGAAATTATTGGCTCCATACACAGTAAATTAAAGAAATGTAGTCCATTTAATGGTGAGTATTTACTCAGTATCATGT
>NZ_CAWNJO010000035.1:0-69147 GCF_963874835.1 Vibrio sp. V12_P9A6T4
GTGTGTAAGCGCTGCGAGGCGTTGAGCTAACCAATACTAATTGCCCGTGAGGCTTAACCATACAACACCGAAGGGGTTTTGTGGGCTCAATTGAAGAACATTGAATGTGTGAATGAGAACGAAGCAGCTTTCCGAATTAAGAAATTTGCTTGGCGACCATAGCGTTGTGGACCCACCTGATTCCATGCCGAACTCAGAAGTGAAACACAACAGCGCCGATGGTAGTGTGGGGTCTCCCCATGTGAGAGTAGGACATCGCCAGGCTTTGAATATTGTCTAACCAGACACGCTGCGGAGCGGTAGTTCAGTTGGTTAGAATACCGGCCTGTCACGCCGGGGGTCGCGGGTTCGAGTCCCGTCCGCTCCGCCACTTATTAAGAGCCTCAGCAGTCATGTTGAGGTTTTCTTCAATGAGAAGCATAAATTATTTAGGGGTGTAGCTCCAACTGGCAGAGCAGCGGATTCCAAATCCGCGTGTTGGGAGTTCGAATCTCTCCACCCCTGCCATCTATCAAGCCTCTGCAGAAATGCTGAGGCTTTTTGCTATCTGTTCACTTCCTCTATGATAGCAATCCGAAAAATTAACTAATTCCGTTTACCTCATCCCTTCGGCACATTTTTGTGGCCAGCTCTCTGTACTCAAGCTGTATCCAAGAAAGCGATCCCGAGCGTGAAATAGCCTTAATTAGATCATATTGTTACTTCAATTGGCATTAAGAGCGGTTTAGCTTATCCATTTACTCAGTAAGTGACGGATGTAATTTTTTAAAAGCACTAGATTATCAGCATAACTTTCCTTGATTATTTTAGTAATTAGGTTCGATTTATTATGCTTAGCGGTTAAAATAACGACGGTTACTTTTAGGAATTCGCTATGGGACAGCTGTCTATTTTAGGTTTTATTGCATTAGGTGGCGCATTTGGCGCATGTGCACGTTATTTAGTTACCGAGCTATGTGTGTTCTTGTTAGGACGCGGGTTTCCTTATGGAACGCTCACCGTTAACGTTGTCGGTTCATTTATTATGGGATTATTGATCGCTGCTTTTGAGAGTGAATTACTTGCAACTGAGCCATGGCGCCAGATTATTGGTTTGGGTTTCTTGGGTGCATTAACCACATTTTCTACATTTTCTATGGATAATGTATTGCTGATGCAGCAAGGAGCCTTTCTGAAAATGGGTGTTAATGTCTTATTAAACGTGGTGCTAAGTATCTCAGCAGCTTGGATAGGTTTCCAGTTGTTGATGAGAAGTTAACGAAATTACAATTTCATCTTGGTTAATGGATAGTCTTTCCCTATAATCGTGACTCAACTTGTCGGAGTGCCATAAGGCTGAGACCGTATTTTCGGGATCCGTTGAACCTGATCAGGCTAATACCTGCGAAGGGAACAAGAGAATATAACCTGCTAGTGATCTATCTAGCGTTATATCCTTAAGATCAAAACTCTATTTTGATCAACTCTTGTGCATTAATCCGTCAAGCATTTATCCCTAGTACAAAAAGGAAGATGCTATGTCGAGTCGCAAACAAGCGAGACTGAAAGCCAAACAATTCATTGACACATTGTCTGTCGAACCCTACCCAAATTCCTCTAAAATCTATATTACTGGTTCACGTTCGGATATCCGCGTGCCAATGCGTGAGATTAAACTAGCTGACAGCTTGGTCGGGGGTACAAAGTCCTCACCGATTTATCAACCGAATGAATCTATATGCGTTTATGACACTTCAGGTGTCTATACCGACCCATCTCATACTATCGACTTATATCAAGGTTTGCCTAAATTAAGGGAAAAATGGATCGCTGAGCGGGATGATACCGAGTGGCTTGATGAGGTCAGTTCTGCTTACACTAAAGAACGTTTATCTGATGATACATTGGACGAACTACGTTATGGGAACTTGCCAGCCATACGCCGAGCAAAGAAAGGGAAGTGCGTTACTCAACTTCATTATGCGCGGCAAGGTGTTATCACACCCGAAATGGAATACATTGCCATTCGCGAAAATACGCGACGGGGAGAGTGTATGGATGCACAGCTGAGCCAGCAACATGCAGGGATTCATTTGGGGGCTAATCTACCAAAGCGAATAACTCCTGAGTTTGTGCGTCGTGAAGTTGCCGAAGGACGAGCCATTATCCCGTCGAATATTAACCATCCTGAATCAGAGCCGATGATCATTGGCCGTAATTTTCTCGTCAAAGTGAATGCGAATATCGGTAACTCATCTGTCTCTTCATCAATTGAAGAAGAGGTTGAAAAATTGGTATGGGCAACCCGCTGGGGTGGGGATACCGTGATGGATCTCTCTACTGGGCGCAATATTCACGAAACTCGAGAATGGATTTTGCGTAATAGCCCCGTACCGATTGGCACTGTGCCTATGTATCAAGCATTGGAAAAAGTAAATGGTATTGCGGAGGATTTATCATGGGAAGTAATGCGCGATACCTTACTTGAGCAAGCGGAGCAAGGTGTTGATTACTTTACAATTCATGCTGGTTTATTGCTTCGTTATGTGCCAATGACCGCGAAACGTGTTACTGGCATCGTTTCGCGTGGCGGCTCTATTATCGCTAAATGGTGTTTAGCCCATCATACTGAGAGTTTTCTTTACACTCATTTCCGTGAAATTTGTGAAATTTGCGCCAAGTATGACGTCGCTCTTTCCTTAGGGGATGGACTACGGCCAGGATCCATTGCCGATGCTAACGATGAAGCACAATTTGCAGAGCTGCGCACTTTAGGTGAGTTGACCAAAATAGCGTGGGAATATGATGTACAGGTCATTATTGAAGGCCCTGGCCATATCCCCATGCATTTGATTAAAGAGAATATGGATGAACAATTAAAGCATTGCCATGAAGCGCCATTCTATACCTTGGGCCCATTAACTACCGATATTGCTCCGGGATATGATCACATCACTTCCGGCATTGGCGCTGCGATGATTGGCTGGTATGGTTGCGCGATGCTTTGCTATGTAACACCGAAAGAGCACCTTGGTTTACCAAACAAAGAAGATGTTAAAACGGGTTTAATTACTTATAAATTGGCAGCACATGCTGCAGACCTTGCGAAAGGGCACCCGGGAGCACAAGTGCGCGATAATGCGTTATCGAAAGCACGTTTTGAGTTTCGTTGGGAAGACCAATTCAATCTTGCATTAGACCCAGTTACGGCGCGTGCTTTTCACGATGAAACTCTTCCGCAAGAGTCTGGTAAAGTTGCGCATTTTTGCTCTATGTGCGGGCCGAAATTCTGCTCGATGAAAATCTCTCAAGAGGTTCGAGAGTATGCGCTAGATACCAAGCAAGTTGCTGCTGATGCGCTCATTTCCCTTACGCTGCTAGATGACCCGTTACAAGGCATGAGACAGAAATCACAAGAGTTTAAAGCCTCAGGATCAGAGCTTTATCATCCTGCTGTTACTCAACGGTCAGTCGTTAGTGAGGAGTAATTAGATGATTCAATTACTTATCCCCCGTGATGACATTGCGTTGACTGCTCAAGTACAACAGGTTTTGCTATTGGCCAAGCATCATGGTTTTGATATCGATGATATTTATTTGGGTGCCAGCCCAACTTTATATTGTCAATTAGTAACGCCGTCATGCTCATCTTTGATTGGCAGTGATTGCTTAGCCTCGTGCGAAGATGCGCTAAGTGCTTTAACTGATAAGCCCAATTTATTCTTGCAATACCAAGTCAATTTTTGCGCTCAAATGCCATTTGAGCACTCCCAGAAACGAGAAACTTGTTTGGTCAAGATAGGGCTGACAGCGGCTGACTCACACGACTATGTCGATGGGTGGTATCACGGAGAAGAGCTGCGTAGTATAAGATATTCTACGAATGCTCATGCTGCTGATGCAAAGAGTGAGCACTTTGCTTGGATTCTATCATTGTTGTGTCTCGACTTTCCACTAGAGGATGCTTTAGTGGTTACTCGGGCGGCAATGAGTGTTTCACGTGAAACATGGCCAACAGATAGCCGATATTTTCCTCAGCTACTACATTCAGCAGCTGGCATCTTTGCTGACGATAAACAAAATCACATCTGTTTTTCAAAGATAGACAAAAATATTGGCCTTTATCCTGTTGTGGATAGCGCTGAGTGGGTCGAGCGGTTATTGAAGTTTGATGTAAAGACAATCCAACTGCGAATAAAAGATTCAACACATCCTGATCTCGAATCACAAATTATCGCCGCTATTGAGCTTGGACAAGCCTATCAAGCACAGGTTTTTATTAATGATCATTGGCAGCTTGCGATAAAGCATGGTGCTTTTGGCATTCATCTTGGACAAGAAGATCTCACCAATGCAGATTTAGCACAAATTGCTCAAGCTGGGATCTGTTTAGGCATTTCAACTCACGGCTATTATGAGATTCTGAACATCGCTTCACTAAATCCCAGCTATATCGCTTTGGGTCACATATTCCCAACCACCACCAAAATTATGCCCTCTAAGCCACAGGGGCTTGTTAGGTTGAAACTTTACCAGCAGCTAATTGAGAGTTTAAGTTGTGCCGCCAACTCAGATGAAGTTGTAAGTGCAAAAATACCCACAGTTGCAATTGGCGGAATTAACCTAGAGAACGCATTGCAAGTTTGGCAGTGCGATGTATCCGGCTTGGCCGTTGTACGTGCAGTGACAGAAGCAAAATCACCTCAGTTGGTCATTGATAGTTTCAATCGAATCATACAAAACCGATTACCAAGTAGTGCTGAGGAGGTATGTGATTATGCTTTCTGATGCGCAATTTATCCGTTATCAAAGGCAACTTGCGCTCCCTGAAATAGGTGAGAATGGACAGCAATCTTTACTTGATAGCCGAGTGCTGGTTATTGGTTGTGGTGGTTTAGGGTCTGCGGCCGTTTTGTATTTGGCGAGTGCTGGTATTGGACAACTGGTAATAGTGGATGATGACCGAGTTGAAAGCAGCAACTTACCTCGGCAGGTGATCTACCGAGAGAGGCAAATTGGTCAAACCAAAGTCGATGCGATGGCAGAGCAAATTAAAGCCATCAACCCTGATTGCAGAGTAAGAGCGATATCTAAACGCCTTATTGGTACTCAGCTCGAACTGGAAGTGCTGAATGCTGATGTCGTTCTTGACTGCACGGATAACATCCACAGTCGTCAGCAAATTAACCAGTTGTGCCGCAAACTAATTAAACCATTGATTTCAGGTTCGGCTATTGGATGGAAGGGGCAAGTCATTGCTTTTGATCAACTGCCGTTGTCACCTTGTTATCACTGTTTAGTGCCTGATAGCGAACTGCCTGCCGCGCAGCGTTGTAATGAATTCGGTATTCTGGGGCCTGTCGTCGGAATCATCGGAACCCTGCAAGCTTTACAAGCCATCATGATATTGACTCGACAGACGATGCGTAATGCTAACCAACTGACACTGTTTGATGCTCATTTGTTTCAATTCCAAACCTTAAATGTTGTTAAAGATCCTCAGTGCGAGGTGTGTGGGTACCCACAGGCTGATCAGATAAAGGGAGAAGCCACATGTCAGATATAACCATCAAGATTAATCAGCAGTTTCATCAAGTTTCAGCGGGAACCAGTATTGCGGATCTCACCAAACTGCTTTCGATCACTATTACCGGTTGTGTGTTTGCCCTGAATCAGAGCGTGGTGCCACGTAGTGCGTGGTCAACGACCCTATTAAGTGAAGGCGATCAAATATCGCTGTTTCAAGCCATTGCAGGAGGCTAAATGTTAACGATAGCGAATAAACAGTTTGAATCTCGCCTGTTCACTGGTACGGGGAAATTTGCCAACCGAGAGTTAATGACAAAAGCTATTGCCATATCTGGTTCACAAATGGCGACGATGGCATTAAAGCGAGTCGATCTTAATCAATTAAATGATGATATTTTAGGGCCACTTATCGAGTTAGGCGTCCATCTTTTACCCAACACATCGGGTGCGAAAAATGCGAAGGATGCGATTTTTGCAGCCCATTTAGCGCGCGAAGCGTTATCGACATCGTGGTTGAAGTTAGAAATTCATCCCGACCCTAAGTATCTGATGCCTGACCCTATCGAAACGTTAAAAGCAGCGGAACAATTGGTGAAAGATGGATTTACCGTATTGCCTTATTGTCATGCTGACCCCGTGTTGTGTAAGCGTTTAGAGGAGGTGGGGTGCGCGGCCGTAATGCCATTAGGTGCGCCAATTGGATCGAATAAGGGACTGGTCTCACGAGATTTTTTAGAAATCATCATCAACCAAGCTCGTGTACCCGTGATTATTGATGCCGGTATTGGCGCACCTTCGCATGCGGCTTTTGCGATGGAATTGGGCGCGGATGCTGTCTTAGTTAACACCGCAATTGCGGCCGCGGGCGATCCGATACAAATGGCGTTGGCATTTAAGTTGGCGGTGGAGTCGGGTCGAATGGCTTATGAGGCAGGGCTTGCAACTCAGGTTCATCATGCTATCGCATCCAGCCCTCTAACTGCATTTTTGGATCAATCGCGATGAGCTTTTTAGAACGTTTCAAACAACTCGATTGGGACGATATTGCGTTATCAATCCGTTCCAAAACAGCGTCAGATGTCGAGCGAGCATTGCATAAAGAGAAGCGCGATTTGGAGGATTTTAAGGCATTAATCTCTCCTGCTGCTGAGCCTTATATCGAGCAGTTAGCGCAACTTTCTTACTCACTGACGAGGCAACGCTTTGGCAATACTCTTTCTTTTTATATCCCGCTTTATCTTTCAAATTTGTGTGCCAATGCGTGCACTTATTGTGGATTTTCGATGGAGAATCGCATCAAGCGGCGTACATTAAGTTTGCATGAAGTTGAACGTGAATTAGCGGTTATCAAGCAGATGCAGTTTGATAATGTGTTGCTGGTAACCGGTGAGCATGAAACCAAAGTAGGCATGAACTATTTCCGGCAGATACTGCCGTTGATAAAGCGTCAAGTCAGCTATGTTGCTATGGAGGTTCAACCGCTTCAGCAAGCGCACTATGCGGAGCTAAAGAGCTTAGGTTTAGATGCGGTAATGGTATATCAAGAGACTTATCATCCATCGACTTACGCTTTACATCATCTGCGAGGCAACAAAATGGATTTTAACTTTCGCCTTGAAACACCGGACCGACTTGCCCGGGCGGGGATTGATAAGATTGGTCTTGGCGCTTTGATTGGCTTAGAAGATTGGCGGACTGATTGTTTTTACGTGGCCGCTCACCTGGATTATCTTGAAAAGAGATACTGGAAGACGCGCTATTCGATTTCGTTTCCTCGCTTGCGACCTTGTGAAGGAGGCCTGCAACCTAAATCGGTTATGTCTGACAAGCAGCTGGTTCAGCTCATCTGTGCATTTCGTTTGCTCAATTCAGAAGTGGAACTCTCGCTTTCTACCCGTGAATCGGCGCACTTTAGGGATAAGCTCATTCCACTAGGGATCACCAGCATATCGGCGGGATCAAAAACACAGCCTGGAGGTTATGCAATGCAAGAGGCTGAGCTTGAGCAATTTATGATTAGCGATGAACGTACAGCCGCACAAGTTGCCGCCGCTGTTAAAGGGCAAGGCTTTGAAGTCGTGTGGCGAGATTGGCATGCTGCCTATTCTGGATGAGGTTATGGCTTGCACGTTTCACGTGAAACATATGGATGCATTCATTAAAGTATGGTGATTTGGCTAATAAGGTGAATTCGAGTTAAGATAATCATAAGTTAAAGTAAAGGCGACCCGAGGTCGCCTTTCATCTTTCTAGGTTAAGTTACTACAGGGAAACTACCTACAGCGCATTTGTTCTATCATGTTGAAGTTTAATCATGCTCAATAGATAGCGTCGCTTGGCGCAACCACGCTTTGTTATCACCCTCAACGAGTGGGCTAACTTGATCCCATACTTTTTGATGGTAGTCATTTAACCATGTGAGCTCTGGTCGAGTTAACATATTGATGTTGATCGCGCGCTTATCAATCGGGCAACGCGTGAGTGACTCAAACCCCAACACAGAGAAATCACCTTGTGTTTCAACTTCGACCACCAGTTCTAAGTTTTCTATACGAATGCCAAACGCATCGGCACGGTAATAACCGGGCTCGTTCGACAGTACCATACCCGGAAGCAGTGCGACGTTGTTGAAAACTTTGCTGATGCGTTGTGGCCCTTCATGGACACTCAAAAAGTGGCCGACTCCATGACCAGTGCCATGATCATAATCGAAGCCATTAGCCCATAGGTGCTGACGGGCAAGTACATCAAGCTGATGACCACAAGTGCCTTTTGGAAAGCGTGCTCTGGCTAGTGCAATATGACCTTTCAGCACTAAAGTGAACTGTTTTTTCATCTCTTCACTAGGATTACCAATAGCAATGGTACGCGTAATATCAGTCGTACCATCACAATATTGGCCGCCAGAATCGACAAGATAAAGTGAGTCTTGAGCTAATTGTCCTGGTTTTACTTGGTTTATGTGGTTGTAATGGCACATAGCTGCATTACTGCCTGCCGCTGAAATAGTATCAAAACTAAGATCGGCTAGAGTAGGGTCTTCCTCTCTAAATGCTTGTAAGCGGTCAGATAAATAGCCTTCGTCGTGCAGTCTTTGGCTCGCCACTTCATTATCCAACCAAGCAAGAAATTTGGTCATCGCCACACCATCACGCACGTGGCACGCTTTCATTCCAGAGACTTCGGTTGCATTTTTTGCCGCTTTTAGCAGTAAGCACGGATCGGCGTCATTAATGATTTCAGCAGCGGAATTTTGTAAAGTCAGCGTAAACCATGCATTACTGGTAGCAGGGTCGATCATCACTTTTTTACCTGCGAGTAAATTAAGCTGCTTTTCTAGTTGATCTGGATGGTGAACGCGAACGCCGCCACCGACATGCTTGGCAAATTCCGCAGGAAGACGAGCAGGGTCAAGGAAGAAATCGACGCTGGAGTCAGCATAAATAATGGCATGGGAAAGTAATACTGGTAATCGGGAAACATCAAGGCCACGGATATTTAGCAGCCAGCAGATGGAATCAAGTTCTGTCAGTACCGCCGCATCAATCTTTTTCTTACTCAGCTGATGAGCTATTTGCTCACGCTTATCATGGCTACTGATACCGACGAGTTCATTACCCATCAAGCGCACTGCTGAAATTGCAGCGCTAGGACGGTCCTTCCATAACTCATCGATTGGATTACTGCCGACGGCAATAAGCTGTAACTCATCAGACAATTTTGCCTGTGCTGCTTTAAGCCAGCTTGCTCGATGCATGCGCGGATCAAATCCCACTTTACTACCTGAGACCAATGCGCTTTGGAGCCAATCGAGAACGGGCTCTTCAATCAAGTGACGGTACTCAAAGGTTGCCTCTGGCACTTGTTTACGAACTTGCACGGTATAGCGGCCATCCACAAAAATAGCCGCGCTATCGTGGGTGACCACAGCCGCGCCTGCCGAGCCAGTAAAACCAGTTAACCAATGCAGGCGTTCGTTGTGTTGCGGTACATATTCCCCGAGATATTCATCTTCGTGTGGAATGATGATGGCATCAAGCCCTTGCTGTGTGAGCCAGCCACGTAAGGCTGATACGCGTTGTGCGATTGAATCATGCATCTGTGTTATATCCTTTCTCATAACCGTCCGTTGTAGGTGTAGGGAGCTGTGCAAATCCATAGCAAACCCTGACTTTATTATTGTGTCTATGGGGTTGTGGCGATGGGGACGAGCTTCAATAAGCTACTCTTTTTATCGAACTGGCGCAAACCGCAGCTTCACCTGAGATGCAGTGTTTTGGTTTGGATCATCTGCCTTAACCAGCTCAATGCGGGGTCACTTTCTCTGTCTCTGTGCCAAAATAACGTATAAGCCATAGGTGGAAATTCCATCGGTAATGGCAACACGACGAGATCCATCTGCTTGGCTACTAGGTGGGTGAAGTGGCTCGGCGCGGTAAAGATAAAATCAGTATAAGTACAAAGGCTGGCGGCACTATTGAAATCCGGTACTGTAATTGCGATGTCCCTTTCTCGGCCGATATCCGCCAAGCGATAGTCGAGTAGCCAGCGATCATTACCATCGCAGCGCACTTGTACGTGACGTAGCGATAAATAGCGCTCTAACGTCCAATTGTCTCGTAATGCTGGGTGGTCTTTACGTACCACGCACATTTGGCTATCTCGATAGATCTCTTGCTCACAGATATCACTGGGTGGCAGCATCGTTAATTTGGCATCGTTGATATCAATGTCCTTGCCGGTAATGCCTAAATCCAACTCACCAAGCTGCAATTTCTTAAAGGTTTGGTCATTCCAAGAGTGAGTATTGATGTTGAGATTTGGACCTTGGCTGAAAATAGCGGGCAAAAAATGGGGGAGAATCAATGGGTAGACGCTTTCTACTGCCGCAATATGAAAACGGTATTCACTGCTTTGTGGTGAAAACTGTTGTGGTTGAGTGAGTAGCTCGAGCTGATTGATGAGGGTGTCGAGTTTGGGTTTGAGATAGAGCGCCTGCGGTGTGGCCTTTAAGCCATGTGAATTACGAATAAACAACGGGTCATTAAACTGCTGACGAAGCTTGGCAAGCGATTTACTGACGGCAGATTGACTCAAACAGAGGCGATGGGCGGCGCGCGTTACGTTCAGTTCTTCTAGCAGTACGGACAGACAAACAAGCAAATTAAGATCGATTCTGGCTAATTTTTCTATATTCATCTGTATTTCCATTTGGGAATAATTGTGATGAGTATAAGCCATTTCTATTCATATCATCATTGCTCTACTATAGCCGAGTTGTAAAAGTGTGTTCTTTCTCATTACTGGAGTGTTTCGTGAAGCAAATAACCTCTGACGCGCATAGCAAGCGTCAATTGGCATTACTGATTTTGTTGGTTCTGTTTAGCCCGTTAGCGATTGATATTTATCTACCAGCTTTACCGCAAATTTCTCAAACGTTTCACGTGGAACACGCTTATGCACAAGATACGATTACTTGGTTTCTGTTTGCTATGGGAGTCGGTCAACTCTTTGCTGGCCCGCTAGCGGACAAACTCGGTCGTCGAACTGTTGCATTAGGAGGGATCAGTATTTATGCATTGAGTGCTTGCTTGGCGTGGGCCGCTCAAAGTATTGAATGGATGCTGATGGCTCGGCTACTACAAGGCTTCGGTGCGTGCGCGACATCGGTAGCGGCTTTTGCAACAGTTCGCGATATTTTTGGCCCACAACGTAGCGGCAAAATGATCAGCTACTTAAATGGTGCAATCTGTTTTATTCCTGCATTAGCGCCAATCCTTGGTAGTTGGTTAACTCAGCAATTTGGCTGGCGCAGTAACTTCAGCTTTATGGCTGGTTTTGCCGTGGTCGCGGGTTTAATGATGGTGATTGGTATGAAAGAAACCAACCCGCAAGCCACCGAACAGCAAGCGTTCTTTAAGTTATCGCGTTACTGGTCCGTATTGAAAACACCATCTTTTCTCTTCCATGCTTCATTATGTATGTTAGCGATGGCGGTTATTTTAGCCTATGTCACTTCTGCCCCAGTGGTATTGATGGAAGGTTATGGATTAACCATGAACGAATTTACTTTCTGGTTTGGACTCAATGCCATCATTAATATCGTTGCCTGCCTAAGTGCGCCGAAATTTATGGATAGATTTGGTACCCATATGGCGCTGGTGGTTGGAATTGGCACGTTATTGGTTGCGGGGACTACCATGGTCGCGCTGGCACAACAGAAAACGGCGATTGCCTTTATGCTGCCCATTTTTATGTCATCAATCGGTTTTGCTTGGATTCTGGGAGCGGCCGCAGGAAAAGCACTGGCGCCATTTGGTGACCGTGCGGGAACCGCCGCAGCACTGCTTGGTTTGTTTCAGATGAGTGGTGCTGGCCTGTTAGTTGGCACCATGCAGCGTGTTGGGTTAGAACCTCAGATATTAATTGCACTGCAAATGTGGCTGATTGCGCCAGCGTTGTTTATCCTGTTTTCTAAAGCAGGGCGTTATTGGCATCAATTAGTGGTGAATTAATAAATTGTCACCTGCTGTTTTATATTCTTTTTAACGGGTGTATATTTAGCCACTTAATTATTTCAATTGCACTTTGGAAACGAAACAACAATGTCAATGACAACCTATGAAATGGCTCGAATTTGGGAACAACTCGACGAGTCTCCAGAAAAGGTCATGTTCGGAAAATTGCTGAATGAATTAGGCAACCAAAGTAGTGAGCGTATTCGCAGTGCCGCCAAACAAGTACCATTACCAGTTCTGCGTGATTTAGTCTTTCAGTTTCAACAAGTGATTGAAGCGCGTAAAGGCGAGCAAGTCGAAATCATGGCGAAGGAATTGGCAAAGCAGGGTATTTCGGCTGAAGAGCTTTTAACTTATCTGAACAAATAATTTATTATCAGTACCGATGCCATAGCCCGGAATTTAGTTTCGGGCTTTTTATTGCGTGGTGTTTGCGGCTTCGGTGGTTAAGGATTCACATTTCGGTTAATCGGGTTCTGCAAGGAAATAAGCGTCTCTGTGGATTGCACTTCATCAATAGCCTGTAATTTGTCGATCAGCACAAATTGTAATTCTTCAATCGAGCGGCACATTAACTTCACAAAAATATTATAGGCTCCTGTGGTGTAATAGGCTTCCACCACTTCATCCAGCGCATTGAGTTTGGCGAGCGCCGAATGGTAGTCTCGCGCGGCATTGAGATTGATACCGATAAAACAACACACGTCATAACCCAATTTTTTGGTATTGACGATCACTTCCGTACCCTGAATGATATCGGCCGATTTCATCTTTTCAATACGAACATGGATAGTGGCAGGGCTAACGTTGAACTGCTTGGCCATTTCTGCGTAGGGCGTGCGTGCATCGTCCATTAAAATTTTTAAAATGGCGCGGTCGAGTTCGTCCAGTTTAGCGGTAGTGGCTTGCATTACAGCATCCTTATCATTGAAATGGTTCGCTCAGTTTATCACTGGTCGTTGTTTCTCGTAAGCCGCCGTTTAAGAAAAGCGATAAGCTTTAGTCACGTCAGTGAAAATTGGGTAAACTCAAGCCTCCTCATTATTTCCTTTGTTTCGGAGTTAACTTGCAGCTACAACTGATTTGCGAAGTTCCTGCTCAGCAAGCACATTTGGATACATTAGCCGCGCGTTGGGGATTAAAACCATGCGCCGAGAGCCCATTTGCCTTGGTATTAACTCAGTATCGTCTTGAGTTGCGTAAACTGGATGAGCCTAAACTCGGCGCTATTTATGTCGATTTAGTCACGGGGGCGGTTGCTCACCGACGTAAATTTGGTGGCGGTAAAGGTCAGTCGATAGCCAAAGCTGCTGGACTAAACAAAGGAGCGACACCGACCGTGTTAGATGCAACGGCTGGGTTAGGTCGTGATGCTTTTGTGTTGGCCTCGCTTGGCTGTAAAGTGCAAATGGTCGAGCGGCATCCCGTTGTGGCCGCGCTGCTCGATGATGGTTTAGAGCGTGCCAAGCAAGATGCAGAGATTGGTGGCTGGGTAAGCGAGCGTATGTCGTTACTTCACGCTTCGAGTCATGATGCGCTCGAAAAACTGGCGCAAGATGAAAATTTTGTAAAGCCAGATGTGGTGTATCTTGACCCCATGTACCCGCACCCGGAAAATAAAAAACAAACGGCTTTGGTAAAAAAGGAGATGCGCGTCTTTCAATCGCTGGTGGGCGCTGACTTGGATGCTGATGCATTATTAAACCCAGCCTTAAGTTTGGCGACCAAACGCGTGGTGGTGAAGCGTCCTGACTATGCCGATTGGTTAGACAAACAGAAGCCGAGTATGGCGATTGAAACCAAGAAAAATCGTTTTGATGTGTATGTGAAAGCGGCGATGATCTAACGCATTCAATACGTTAGCTTTGGCGAGAAAATCTCGTGGCCCATAGATGTAATTTAGTGCTTGCTTAATCGTGTTTGGAATTGTATATCTAACTAATAATTATTCCTATTCGTGATCGAGGCGTACATGAATAAGCGTTTATGCAAATTGAACCGACACGATATTACTAGCCAGCTTGGGGATATCCATCAGATTGTGGCTGCGCCAAAATTTCTTTGTCGCTCATGTGCTCGTTCATCATCGGATAAAAACACGCTGTGTAAGCCTGCTGCTATTCCGAGTGCATCGACAAAGCTTGTTTCGGAAGGGAAGAAACAACTGCGCTCTGGTACGTCAAATGGCATGACGGACAAAGGTAAAAAGGCCGCCAAGCGATCGGAAAAACAGAACAAGAAAGCGTTAAAAAAACAAAAAAAAGTACTGAAGAAGTTAGAAAAAGTGCTGAAACAGCAGCAAAAACTGTTAAAGAAACACCCTGCATTACAAGTAAAGTTTGCCGATGTGAATCAACGAATTTCTTCGGTTAGTGAACGTTCACTACAACGGCAGATTCACTAAAAACAGATAGTTTACTAAAAATAGATGGTTTACTGAAAACAGATGGTGAGTTAAACCGAGCTACGATGGCCCTTTTTCAACAACAAAGCCCGCGATGATTGCGGGCTTTGTTGTTTTTAACGCTCAACCTGATTCAGTGAGTACGGCTGGCAGCGACTTTGCGTTTTACCCAAGTTTCATTGACCCACAGTGAGAACAAAATGATCACGCCGCCAATGGCAAGGCGGATTAAATCTACGTCGCGATTCCAAATCAGAATGTTCACCACTAATCCGGCGGGAACCAGCGCATTATTCATAATCGCTAATGCGCCTGCATTGACTAAACAGGCTCCTTTGTTCCACACGAAGTAACCAAGCCCAGAAGCAATTACCCCTAAGTAGATCAAAATACCCCATTGCAAAGAGGTAGTGGGCAGTTTTTCACTATTACCAAACAGTAAAAATGCCACGCTTGCTACCACCAATGCACCTAAGTAGAAATAACCGAATACGCTGTGTTGCGCTAAAGTAATGGTCTCTTTTTCCATGAGGTATTTATAAGCCACTTGGCCGATAGCAAAACAGAGGTTAGCCCCTTGCACCACCAAAAAGCCCAGCAAAAAGTGCTCGTTTATTGCCGCAAATTTAATAAAAACGGCACCGATTACGGCAATGGCCGCCGTCACTAAGTACCACGGAGAAAAGCGGCCTTTCAGTAGATCGTAGATCAGCGTGACGTAGATTGGTGTAAACACCGTAAACAGCAAAACTTCAGGAACCGATAGCAGTAAAAATGATTGATAGTAGAAACAGTACATCAGGCCCAGTTGGATTCCACCAATGGTCATCAACTTAGCGATCAACGGAGCAGGAACGGTTTTAAACCTGATCAAAGGTAGAAATACTAAGCTCGCTAATGCAACGCGCATCCAAACCGCGAACCAAGAATCAACTTGACCGGCGAGATAAACGCCGATCAAGCTAAATGAAAATGCCCAAAGTAGGGTGACTGCAGAGAGATAGGCCATAACAAACAACGCTGAACAGTAAATAACCTGCAGTCTAACCGAGTTTTGGCTTGTCGTCAGTCGTGAAGTGGTATTACAAGCATGTCGACTGGCGAACAGTTAATCAGTTGCCGAGTGGATGAGAGTAACTTGCTCCAAAAATCTTGATGATGACCGCAGACCACCAAATCAACACTGAATTCAGCGATGGTTTCGCATAGCTCATTACTGAGGTCGCCGCTGCCTACTAGTGTATGGCGGATAGGGTATTGCGCGTGTTCCGCTAAGGCTTGCAGCTGCTTTTGTGACGCTTCCATCGCGTGATGTTGAGTTTCTGCTAAATTGATATCAATGAGTCCGGTATACAGCTCGGCATAGTTGACATCAATGTGAATGAAAGAAACGTCAGCATCGAGTGGTTTTGCCAGTGCAACAGCTTTGTCGACTAAGAGTTTACTGTCTTCTGAAAGATCAATGGCAACCAAAATATGTTGATAACTCATTGTATTATCTCCTGATGGGGTACTGATTAAAGATTAGCACTGAGGCCGAGAGTTTTTTGTCGTCGTGATCTCATATCCGCATACCTGGCTCAAAGTGTTATGGTGAGGTTCATGGTATAGTCAATTCAAATCGTTACATAAACTAGGAGTCGACATGTTGTCACAAGCTATGGTTGAAAAACTGAATGAACAAATTAATCTGGAATTTTTTTCATCCAATCTATACTTACAAATGAGTGCTTGGTGTGAAGATAAAGGATTTGAAGGTGCTGCCGAGTTTTTACGCGCTCATGCCGTAGAAGAAATGCAGCACATGCAGCGTTTATTCACCTACGTGAGTGAAACGGGTGCACTGCCTATCCTTGGTGCGATCGCAGCGCCAAAACATAAGTTTACGAGCCTTGGTGAAGTGTTTCGCGAAACTTATCAACATGAGCAGATGATTACTCAGCAGATTAATAAACTCGCTCATGCGGCGTTCACATCTCAAGACTACTCAACGTTTAACTTCCTTCAGTGGTACGTTGCGGAGCAACATGAAGAAGAGAAGTTGTTTAAAGGGATTTTAGATAAGCTAGAGCTTGTGGGTGATGATGGTAAGGCGCTGTTCTTCATCGACAAAGATCTAGCCGCAATGGCAAAAGCCGGCTCATCTTCTGTAATGGATACCCAAGCTGTGTAATCGCAGCAGAAAGAGTATGAAGCGATCGTCTTTTTCTTTGGGTTCTATGCAAAGGTGTAGGGAGGAAAAGATGATCACTGGGGATACAATTTTATTTGCGCTAATGCTGGTCACTGGGGTTAACCTAGTCAGGTATCTTACTGCGCTACGCTCACTTATTTACATCATGCGTGAAGCTCATCCATTGCTTTATCAACAAGTGGATGGCGGTGGCTTTTTTACCACTCACGGTAATGTCACCAAGCAGGTTCGTCTTTTCCATTATTTGAAAGGTAAAGAGTATCACCATCACCACGATCCCCTATTTACGGGCAAGTGTGATCGCGTTAGAGCGCTGTTTATCTTGTCGATGTCATTGCTGGCCGTGACAACCTTCGCGGCTTGTATCGTATAACTGAGCCAGTCATTGTATTGATTAAAGGAGCTATCGTGCTCCTTTTTTATCGTCTGTATAAAGTCATCGACTTATTTCTTCACTATTATGCATCTTCATTGTGCGGCGACTATTATTAGCAAGAGCAATCGAAAGGAGAAAAATAATGGATGAAAAAGCACTGCTCGCACGTTTGAATGAGTTACCTCGTATTCAACAAGTATTACAAGAACTACTCGAAATGGTTAATAAGGAAGAGGTCGATTTTGGTGCGCTCACAAAAAAAATTGCCATGGAACAAGTGTTGAGTGCGCGGCTGCTTCGCCTTGCAAATTCGGCACATTTTGGCGGAAGCCGCACAGTGGCCTCTATCAATGATGCGGTGATTCGTGTCGGAAGTGGCTCGGTGAGAACTATGGTGGTGGCATCGGTATTATCCAGTGCTTTTCCTAAAATTGACACCTTGGATCTGCAGCAATATTGGTCCGATACCTTTGAAATTGCCATTATCGCCAGCAAACTGGGGGCCGCTTGTAAACTCGATGCCAATAGCGTTTTTACTACCGGAATATTGCACAACATTGGCCAATTGATGATCCACACATTAGCGCCGCAAGAAGCGTTGAAAATTCGCCTTTGTGTTGATGCTGGTGAAGTTGAACTAGAAGCACAACAGCAAATCATCCATACCGATGCGAATGTACTGGGGGCGAAGCTAGCCAAAGCTTGGAAGTTTCCTGATGAGATGGTCGATGCGATCGCCTACTCTGCGCAGCCAGAAAAAGCGCAGCTTTCACCAAAACTTGCCCGTGTATTGCATTTTGCCCGTGATATCCACCATCAATGGGATATCCTGACCGAAAAAGAAAAACGCTTATTTCTGGCTGAGCACCCAGATGCTCGTGTGCTGGCAATATCTGCCACATTTGCTGAAACAATTGACGCCGTTCGCGGAAAAGGGCGCGAGCTTGCCGAGCAGCTCGTCTAATACCGTCGCTGGTGGATTAACCTTGTCTTCACTCAATTAGTCGTTAAAATGTCCCCCATTGATAAGGATGTACGCCACCAGCGCTGCATCCTTTTTGTTTGTCATTAGGTGCGTGTGCGTCTAATTAAATGAAGGTGAAAGCATGAGTCAGTCGTTTGATGTTGTCGTTATTGGTGCTGGCGCCGCCGGGCTAATGTGCGCCGCGCAAGCTGGCCTGCGCGGGCGCAGCGTATGCGTTCTCGATCATGCCAAAAAGCCTGGCCGTAAAATTTTGATCTCAGGTGGCGGTCGCTGTAATTTCACCAATTATGAACTATCGGCCGCCAACTATTTATGCCGCAATCCCCATTTCGTTAAATCAGCGTTATCGCAGTACAGCCAGTGGGACTTTATCTCGCTGGTCAGTAAATACAATATTGCGTTTGAAGAGCGCGATCATGGCCAGCTCTTTTGCCTTGATTCGGCGAAGGACATCGTCAATATGTTGCTAAAAGAGTGCGATTTACCGACGGTCAAGCAGCGTTATCAAGTCGAGATTCAATCGATAGATAAGGTGCCAAACGGCTTTCAGCTCACCACCAATGACGGGCCAATCCAATGCCAGTCACTGGTGGTCGCAACGGGTGGCTTGTCGATGCCTAAACTCGGTGCGACTCCTTTTGGTTACAAAATTGCAGAGCAGTTTGGATTAGCGGTAATCCCAACCACGGCCGGGCTCGTGCCTTTTACACTGCATAAACAAGATAAAGAAGATTTCGCCGAACTGGCCGGCATTGCCATTCCAACTGAAATCACTACTGAAGATGGCACTGTGTTTAAAGAAGCACTGCTGTTTACTCATCGTGGTTTATCTGGGCCGGCGGTGTTGCAAATTTCTTCTTACTGGAAAGCGGGGCAGAAGGTCAGTATCAACTTAGTGCCGGAAGTAGACATCGAGCGGCTATTGAATGAATCACGTGAAGCGCACCCGAATCAAAGTGTAAAAAACACACTCGCGAAAGTACTGCCTAAGCGTTTGGTTGAAGTGCTGATTGAGCGCAAAGCTTTTGTCGATAAACCGCTCAAACAGTTAAACCCACACGAAATAACCGCTATCGCACACGACTTACAACATTGGCCGATTCTTCCCAATGGTACTGAAGGTTATCGCACAGCCGAAGTCACATTAGGTGGCGTAGACACCGATTGCCTCTCATCGAAAACCATGGAATGCAAATCGGTTCCTGGCCTCTATTTTATTGGTGAGGTAATGGATGTGACGGGCTGGCTTGGCGGCTATAATTTTCAGTGGTGTTGGTCAAGCGGCTATGTCGCCGGACAATGGGTGTAAGCTGTTTCGAGATAAAAAGCCATCCTCAACGATAAATGTCACTGAAGAGCACTGTCAAACCAATGGATAGTTTTTTAGAAAAAAGAAGAGCTGCACAGGTTAGCCCTTCTTTTTTGTTGTGTGGCAATGAATTGCTTCTAGCTGGATTTATTTTGTTTATAGCGGTCAAAGATAACCGCCGCGAGCAAAATAGTTCCTCGCACTACGTATTGAGAAAAAGGTGACATATTCAGTAGATTCATCGCATTCTCTACCGTACCGAGGATGAGCACACCCGCAATAACGTAAGATACTTTACCTATCCCGCCTTTGAGCGATACCCCACCGAGCACACAAGCAGAGATGACCACTAACTCAAAACCGACGGAAGTCATCGGCTGACCGCTGGTCATACGCGCGGCTAAAATAACCCCAGCGAGCGCAGAGATAAAGCCAGAGATAGTGAAAATGATGATTTTAGTTTTTACGACGTTAACACCTGCTAATCGTGCGGCTTCTTCATTACCGCCAATCGCTAATGTATTGCGCCCATAAACCGTACGATTTAGTAAAAAGGCAAAAATAGCGAAGGTGACTATGGTTAACCAAATTGGCGTTGGGATACCAAGTAAAGAGGAGTTACCTAGGGTGAAGAAGTGTTCTTCAGTGATCCCAACCGCCTTACCGTCAGAGATGATATAACCAAGACCACGAGCTATTTGCATCGTTGCGAGAGTCGTTATCAGCGCATTGATCTGCAATTTGGCAATAACGAAGCCATTTAGCAAACCAAAGAGTACACCTGAAAGTAAGCCTGCGCCGATACCCAATACCACACTGCTGGTTGCGTTAATCGCTACCGCCGTGACTACGCCAGAGCAGGCAATAACCGAAGCAATCGAGAGATCTAAATCCCCGCAGGCTAGGCAAAAGAGCATGGCGCACGCAACCATGCCGCTCATGGAAATAGCCAGACCGAGCCCTTTCATATTAATGAATGTAGCAAAATAAGGGACAAATAAACTGCAAAGCAAAAATAGGCCAGCAAAGACCATCAGCATGCCGAACTTATCCCAGATGGAAGAGAACTTAAAAGAGCGAGTCGGGCTCTCGGTATTGTCTATTTTGGTTGAACTCGTTACAGCCATTAGGATATTCCTTTTTACGCAGCGACGTCGTTGCCAATCATGGCAAGACGTAACGCAGATTGTTCGTTAAATTCAGTTCGTGTTAATTCACCCGTTACTTTGCCATCTTTCATAACCAGTAATCGGTCAGCGATACCAAGCACTTCAGGCATGTCACTAGAGACAACTAAGACAGTCACGCCATTTTCTGCCAATTTGAAGATCAACTCGTATATCTCCGACTTAGCGCCAACATCAATGCCGCGCGTCGGCTCATCTAGCAAAATGACGCTCATATCGGTAGATAACCAACGACCAAGGATCACTTTTTGTTGATTGCCACCGGAGAGCTCGCCAATGGGTTGATCTAACGAAGCGGTTTTGACGTTTAATGACTGGTTTTGTTTGAGGGCATTGCTCGACTCCCACTGGAAGTTGATTAACCCGCCAAGCTTTAGATGCCATGGACGAGCGCTGATGTTGGTGTTTTCTTGCACCGATAAAATAGGCACGATACCGTCTGCTTTGCGATCTTCAGGGCATAAGGTAATGCCCGCCCGAATGGCATCTTCAGGTTTAGTTATCCGTATTTTTTGTCCGTGAAGATAAACCTCGCCCGCGGTGGCTTTTTCTGCTCCGAAAATCAAACGGGTAAGTTCTGTTCTGCCCGCACCGACCAGACCAAACAAACCTAATATTTCGCCTTGCTTTATTTCTAGCGAGAGAGGAGCGGTGAGCCCTCTGCCCATCAGGTTTTTAATCGCTAATCCACTTTGACCAAGAGGACGAGAGCGGTAGTTGTAAATGTCATTGATTTCCCGGCCAACCATTAACTCAACTAAACGGTCATGAGTGAGAGTCGAAAGGTCATAACAGGTTTGCACATGGGTACCATCTTTGAAGATGGTGATTGCATCACACAGAGCGAATATTTCTTCCATACGATGAGAAACGTAAAGAATGATTTTGCCGTCGTCGCGCAATTCGCGGATCACTTTAAATAGGTTTTCAATTTCACGTTGAGACAAGCTACTGGTTGGTTCGTCAAAAGCGATGATGTGTGCATTGCGACTTAGCGCTTTAGCAATTTCAACCATTTGCCACTGGCCAATAGAAAACTCTTTTAATGGGCGAGAGGGGTCAAAATTTTCCCCCAAGCGCAATAGCTGTTTACGTGCGTTACGATTGAGGGTTTCGGTATCGACCCGGCCATGTTTAGTGGGAAGTTGCCCTAAGAAAATGTTTTCTGCCACGCTGAGTTCAGGAACCAAATTAAGCTCTTGATAAATAATGGCGATACCTTGCTCTAATGCGTCAACCGTTGATTGAAATGTTACTGGATGCCCATCAATGAGCAGCTTGCCGTGAGTGGGTTGATGCAGCCCGCTTAGCGTTTTCAATAGAGTCGATTTCCCGGCCCCATTCTCTCCCATTAAGGCATGAACACTACTGCTGTTAACGCGAAAGCTAATGTCGGTCAGTGCCTTAACACCCGTAAAGTGTTTTGATATTTGGCAAAACTCTAAGCAAGAGTGTGAAGCTGCCATAGTCTGTACTCCTGTTTACTTCGCGAAAGCGGTACGAAGAAGCTGTACCGCTTTTAGCCATTGACGACGAACGCCTTACAGGCCTTTCTTCGCCAGTTCTGCTTCGTAGTTGTCGCGAGTAATTAAGACAACGTCCGTCACTTCAACGAATTTTTGTGGTTCAACACCGTCTTTCACCCATTTATAAAGTGATTCGATGCTTTTGAAGCCGTGTACATCTGGGCTCGGTAAAAGAGAACCATAGAACCCTGTTGGTTTCGATTTAGCTAATTCACTGACAGCATCGACGCCATTAATGCCAACACCAATAACATTACTTGCGTTAAACCCTTGTCCTTCTGTCGCACGAACTCCGCCGAGAACGGTATTGTCGTTCATACCGACGATAAGCCACTGCTTGACCATTGGGTATTGCACCAGTAGCGAGTTTGCTGCATCCAGAGCGCCAGGGATGTCATTTGCTTTGGTTGGCACGCGGTAAATTTGGTTGGATGGGAAACCCGCTTCTTTCAGTGCCTTAATCGAACCATCGACACGACGACGCGCGGTATCCAGCTCGTCTGCGGTTATGGCCATAACGCCCGTTGTTGCGGTATCCCAGTTACGTTTTGTCATCTCTTTGTACAGTTCAGAACCTTGGCGATAACCAATTTCACTGGCAGCCATCATCACCAAAGGCACGTTTGTCATCGGTTCGCCTTTCGCATTAAGGAACTGGTCATCAACCGTGATGACTTTCAAATCGTAGCTTTTTGCTTTAGCCATAATTGCAGGCCCAAGCTTAGGGTCAGGTGTGCAGATGACAAAGCCTTTGGCGCCACTTGCCGCTAGCGTATCGATAGCGTTCAGTGTTTTTTCTCCATCAGGCACCGCCATTTTGATCACTTCAAAGTTATATTGCTTACCTGCTTGCTCAGCAAAATTCCATTCTGTTTGGAACCAAGGCTCTTCAGGTTGTTTTACCAAATAACCTAATTTGAGTTCATCGTTGCTACCGAAAAAGGCATTAGCAGAAATACTGAATAATGCGGTTCCGGTGAGTATTGCGGCAGCGAGTGTGGTTTTTATGCTTTTCATCTTATTTGTCCGTCCACTGGTAGGGTTGTTTCATCTCCATACTTAAGGAAGTTGACGAGCTTTGAAGTGATGAAAATCACAGCAGAAAAATGTAGCGTTTTTGTCCATTCATGTAGCGAGGTAGGGCATGAAGTACCTCTCACTTTTTATGGTTTTATGTGTTTGATTTTATATGTCCATCGGCTATTTGGCGTTTTTATGCGCTTTTTTTTCTGGAGAAAAGCTGAAGTGATGATTTTAAAACCATTAGCACAGAATGAGTGTGTCGACTAATTTATCCATATTTTTAGCTATTGGGTTCATGGTGATATTGACGTAAGACCGTTATAAAAATAGGCAGTTAATCGGTCTGATGTGGAGTGACCATGAATAATTTGAATATAGATTCACCTTACGTGATCGGCTTAGATTTTGGCTCTGATTCTGTACGAGCTTTATTGGTGAATGCTCGCAATGGTGAAGAGGTTGCGTCTGGCGTGGCTAACTACCCAAGGTGGGCAAAAGGACAATACAGCGACTCGAACCAATCTCAATTTCGTCATCATCCTCTTGATTATATTGAGTCTCTGACCATTGCTGTCCGAGAAACGTTGGCGCAGGTTTCCACAGAGATCGCACAATCTGTTGTTGGCATTGGCGTGGACAGTACGGGTTCAACTCCAGCCCCTATCGATAAAGAGGGCAATGTGTTGGCGTTGCTTCCTGAGTTTGAGCATAACCCCAACGCCATGTTTATCTTATGGAAAGATCATACTTCCGTGACCAAAGCGGAACGCATTAATGAGCTGGCCCATTCACACACTTTTCCAGACTACACCAAATACATCGGGGGATTGTATTCATCGGAGTGGTTTTGGGCGAAAGCCGCGTGGGTAGCGGAACAAGATGCAGGGCTTGTTCCTTATATCCATAGCTGGGTTGAGTTGTGTGATTGGGTTCCAGCTCTCCTTGCAGGGTGTCAGCATCCTACAAATTTACGCCGCGGTATTTGTGCTGCAGGGCATAAGGCGATGTGGCATGAAAGCTGGGGCGGTTTACCTTCGCAAGATTTTTTATCGGCCATTTCTCCCACGCTCGATGATATGCGAGATCGAATGTTTACTGAGGTATACACCTCAGACCAATTAGCTGGGCATCTGAGTGCGGAGTGGGCGCAGCGGTTAGGCTTACCAGAGGGAATTGCCATTGCCATTGGTGCTTTTGATTGCCATATGGGCGCGGTGGGCGCTGGCGCTGGCGAACATGATTTAGTGAAAGTTATTGGTACGTCAACATGCGATATTTTGATGGTGGATGCACAAAGTATCGGTGATCGAACCATTCATGGAATATGTGGCCAAGTTACGGGTAGTGCGATGCCAGACTTAATGGCACTGGAGGCTGGGCAATCAGCATTTGGTGATATTTATGCTTGGTACAAACGTGTGATGTTGTGGCCAATCGCACAACTGGCTAAGCAAAACCCACAATTAGGAATTGATCTGGACGCCGCTGAGGCCTTGTTAATTCCTCAACTTACGGCGGAAGCACAGTCAAAACGTCTGCAACTGGAAACGCCTCTTACCTTAGATTGGCATAACGGGCGGCGAACGCCTTATGCCAATCAGCGTCTCAAAGGCGCAATTACGGGGCTGAATTTAGGCTCTAGCGCACCAGATATCTTTGCATCACTGGTGGAATCAACGGCTCATGGTGCGAAATCAATCGTCGATTGTTTCGTTGAGCAAGGTGTCGAAGTGAAACGTGTCATCGCCATTGGCGGAATTTCTCAGAAGTCACCATTTGTGATGCAAACCTGTGCCAATGTCATTGGGCGAGAGATCGCCGTTGTCGCTTCAGAGCAGTGTTGTGCATTAGGTGCGGCCATTTTTGCAGCTGTTGCGGCCGGGGTTTATAGCGATGCCGAGCAAGCTCAAACTCAAATGGCGAGCCCAATCTGCGATGTTTACTACCCAGATGCTGATACCAAAGGGACGAGCGAATGGCGTTACCACGCTTATCGCCAGTTAGGGCAGCAGATCGAACAATTTTCTGAATTCTTGTTGGCACAGGAGCGTACTGATGAGTGTTAAGACTTCTCTAGGCTTCGATTTAGCGAGCGACCCACAAGCAAAGCAACGTCTGAGTGAGCTTCGGCAGCAAGTATGGCAAGCCAATATGGCGCTACAGACCCACGGTTTAGTTACCTTTACTTGGGGCAATGTATCAGGCATTGACCGCTTAACAGGGTTAGTTGTGATTAAGCCAAGTGGTGTCGAATACGAAGCACTCAATGCCGACAATATGGTGGTGGTTGATCTGAATGGCTTGGTTGTCGAGGGCGATCTTAAACCCTCTTCTGACACGGCTACCCATTTGGCCTTATATCGCGCTTACCCAGAACTTGGCGGCATTGTGCACACGCATTCTCCTCATGCCACCTCTTGGGCTCAAGCAGGTAAAGCCATCCCAGCATTGGGTACTACTCATGCTGACTATTTCTACGGCAGCATTCCCTGTACTCGCCCCTTGACCAATGCCGAAATCGCCACCGACTACGAACACCATACAGGCAAGGTCATCATTGAAACGATCAGTGGTGGCGAAGTGTTGGCCATTCCTGGGGTTATTGTTAATGAACACGGCCCATTCAGCTGGGGTAAGGATGCTGATCACGCCGTTCATAACTCAGTTGTCATGGAGGTTGTCGCCAAAATGGCACTGCAAACTTTGCAGATCAATCCTCAAGTGACATTCATCAATCAAGCCCTACTGGATAAACATTACTTACGTAAACACGGAGCTAATGCTTATTACGGTCAAAGTAATGTAAAAAATAAATAAGGGATAACAATGAACACGTTTACCAATCAACAAGTGTGGTTTGTCACTGGGTCGCAGCACCTTTACGGACCTCAAGTATTACAAAATGTCGCGCAAAATAGCCAAGAAATTATCCATGGTTTAAATCACTCTCCAGCCATTTCGGTTCCTTTGGTGAACAAAGGTACAGTGAAGACGCCAGATGAGATATTAGAGGTTTGTCGCCAAGCCAATAATGATGATTCATGTATTGGTCTCGTGCTTTGGATGCACACTTTTTCGCCTGCAAAAATGTGGATTTCAGGGTTAAGTCAGCTCAACAAGCCGTTCTTGCATCTTCATACTCAATTCAATGCGGCCCTGCCTTGGGATGAAATTGATATGGGCTTTATGAACCTAAATCAAAGTGCCCATGGTTGTCGTGAGTTTGGTTTTATTGGCACGCGACTGGGGATTGATCGAAAAGTAGTCGTGGGGCATTGGGAGAGCCCGATTGTTCACCAACAGGTGGATGATTGGTGCCGTGCAGCGATTGCTATTCATGAAGGGAAGTCGCTTAAAGTAGCGCGTTTTGGCGACAACATGCGTCAAGTCGCGGTGACGGAAGGAAACAAAGTCTCTGCGCAAATTCAATTTGGTTATGAAGTTCATGGCTATGGTTTGGGTGAGCTGAGCGAGAGCGTCAATCAAGTTTCAGACAGTGATGCTAAGGCTTTAATGGATGAATACGCTTCTTGCTACACCATGAGCCCTGAACTTTTCAAAGACAGCGCAAGTATCAATATTCTAACCCAAGAAGCGAAGTTGGAATTGGGTATGCTGCGTTTCTTGGATTCCGTGGACGCGAAGGCATTCACCAACACCTTTGAAAATTTATCGGGTATTTCGAACCTGCCGGGCTTGGCCACACAACGCTTGATGGAAAAAGGCTTCGGGTACGGCGGTGAGGGGGATTGGAAGACCGCAGCGATGACTCGCATTATGAAAGTGATGGGGCAAGGCCGAGTGGGCGGAACATCGTTCATGGAAGACTACACCTACAACTTTGGTCAGCAAAGCCAAGTGCTCGGCGCGCATATGCTGGAAGTTTGCCCTTCTATTGCTCAAGACAAGCCAAAGATTGAAATTCATCGTCACACTATTGGCTGCAAATGCGATATTGCTCGTATGATGTTCAGCGGAAAAGCGGGGCCTGCGGTAAACGTATCCTTGATTGATCTTGGAAATCGCTTTCGCATGATAGTCAATACGGTCGATACTCAAGCTCCACCACAATCGCTACCTAAATTACCCGTGGCGCATGCGTTATGGACGCCGCAACCCAACCTTGAGACGGCAGCCGCAGCATGGATCCATGCGGGTGGCGCGCATCATACCGTATACAGCCAAGCGGTGAGCGTTGAGATGTTAGCGGATTATGCCGAAATGGCGGGGATCGAAATAGTATTAATCGATAACCAAACCTCCTTGTATCCATTCAAGTCCGCACTCAAAACAAACAGCGTTTATTACCGTTTATCTTCAGGTATTTAAACCCGCGGAACACTCCCTCATCTGAGGGAGTGTTCATTAAGCTATGGTGTGAACATGAATGCTCTTCCTTTATCCACTGGCTTACCATTACTGCGTTATAAAGAGTGGTATTTGGAATTAAAAGCCGATACACCCGATCAATTTCAGCTGTGTTGTGAGGATAAACCTGTATTCGTTGGGCAGCTTGAGCTGATCAACAATGGGCTTATCATTGATATGCGCTCTGTGGTTTGGCATTTCAGATCTAAGCAAAACCATTTAGAGCAGTGGTGCAACATTCAGCTTAACGAAACACTCTCATTGAGTATGACTTACACCTTTTTTCAAGGTGCATTGGTGATTGATTATCTTGCGCGAAACAGCATCCCAACTCGGCTTGATATTCGACATCACATTACTCAAACAGACGTTAGCCACCAACTGGCCACGCAACCTAAAGACATCATCTCTTCGATTAAAGGTTGGCAAAGAAAACGTAATGGCCAACCCAGTGAATACTTAATCGAACCCGTAGGGCATGGCTTCTGTGAGGCTTTTTCTGCGACCCAATGGATAGTCTTAGATGAAAAGTGTGAACTGAAAAATCGTACTTAACGAAGAGGTTGCTTACACTACACGTAAATTACAGTGAATATTGCCCCCATGCAGAATAACCCTCTAAAACCTGGATATAACTTTAATGCTCATTTAGTGGCTGGACTAACGCCAATTATTGAGGGAGATGAACTGGATTTTACGATTGATCGACCTAATGGCATGAAAGGTTTTATTGTCAATTTTACGAGCAAAGGCGAGGGAACCATTTTTTATGGCGAAGATGAGTTTCACGTGAAACCTGGAGACTTACTTCTTTTCCCTCCAACAGCGGCTCACTATTATCATCGAAAAAAAGATTGTGCTTCTTGGTTTCACCGTTGGGTTTATTTTCGGCCACGAGCCTTTTGGCATGACTGGCTAACATGGCAACAGCAAAAAAATGGCGTCTACTTAACGCAAGGGTTGGATGAGAATACCATTCGCTATATTGAAAACCTGTTTATCGATATTGAATACACTTCAAAACAAGATGTCCCTTATCGAAATGATTTATCGATTAACTTGCTCGAACAATTATTGATTAGATGTAAGACACTGCAACCGGATGTCGTCAGCAAACCGCTTGACCCTAGGGTGGTGGAAGCGATGAATTATATGACGCAAAACCTCAATCAAGACTTCACTATCGAGGATGTTTCGGCCCATATCTGTTTATCACCATCGCGTTTAGGCCACCTATTTCGTTCTGAAATGGAGATGACCATAACCCAATGGCGCGACGACCAAAGGATCAGCCGAGCCAAACAATTACTGGTCACGTCTAACTACTCGGTCAATCACATTGGTCGAATTGTGGGCTATTCAGACCCACTCTATTTTTCTCGTGTTTTTAAACGTAAGGCCGGTGTGAGCCCTAAGATTTACCGCGATCAAATTACTTTGTAAACCTATGCAATCTGTCCGTTTGGGCTTTTCGTCAATTTGGGTCGCTGTCATTGAGTGATCGTTTTAGTCGTTTTAAACTGCTGCACGACAAGCCCTGCGATGATCAGCACTAAACCAATCAGAGTGGTGGGGTGAATAGTTTCGCCAATAATAGTAGCCAGCAACAGCAGTGAGATGAAAGGTGAAGCAAAAATGAGATTGCTGATCCTTGCGGTGTTGGCCGTGAGTTTTAATGCACTCAACCACAGCACGAAGGTGATCCCCATTTCAAACAAGCCGACATAAGTTACCGCGCTCCATCCTTTAATCGTAATCTGATGCCAACTTGCACCTTCATAACAACTTAAACCAATCGCAAAAGGGATGGCGATCAAAAACCCCAGTAAAACGCCAATCACGGGGTCGGCGGTGTTTTGGGTATTAAGAATCCAGTAGCCAGCCCAAAGAAGCGTTGATAGTAGTGCCAGCCCAACACCCAGCGGGCTATCAAACTGCATGGCTAAAATATCACCCTTAGTCGCGATAACCACCACACCAAAATAGCTCAGTGCACACGCTATCCAATCTTGTTTACGAATGGTTTGTCCTAAAAATACAGCGGCCATCAGTGTCAGGGTGATGGCCCAACTGTAGTTGATTGCTTGCGCTTGAGAGGCGGGCAGCAGTGAGTAGGCCTTAAACAGAATGAGGTAGTATGCGAGAGGGTTAATTAAGCCCAATAATAAGTAATACCAAGGGTTAGCGAGAAAGGTACTCACCACTTGGTTGAGCTTGCCTTGCAGCGCGCAAATGCCCAGCAGTACGCACCCAGAGACAGCACTCGCAACCGTCAGCATCTGGATCGGCGTAAATTCAGCCAGCGTAAGTTTGAAAGCCGTGGCAACCGTTGACCACAATAATACGGCAGATAAGCCAAAGCCGAGTGCGCGTCGTTCGTCCATGAATCCTCGTTAGAATAATTGTTGAAATAGTGTTCAGCGGCGCAAGTCTATAGTTTGCTGTTAACTTGTACAAACTGGACATTTATCCAGTATCGAAATACCATTTGTCCATGACTGATAAAATGAGTTAACCCGTTATCATGCAATGGATTATCGAAAATCAAGCGTTAGTGCTTTCAACGTTAGGCAGCGCGGTGCTGAGCGGCTCAGTGGCTGGCTGGTGGGTTAAGCAGAAGCTCAATTTGAAAAGTGAGTTATTACAACAACAATTAGAGACTCATCAATCCCATCATCATCAGCAGATAATCGAACTCAAACAAGCCTTGCAACAGGCGCGACAGGAGCTAGATGAGCTGGATGAAGAACGAGATAAAGCCGCATTTGAGCTTAAGCAATCGCACGGGAAATTCATGGCCGCGATGGAAAAGTTGCGCTATTTCGAAGTGGTTAAGCAAGAGCGGCAACAGAGCATGGAAGATGCGCATGCTCTGCGTGAGCTGAAATCGCAACTTGAGGCTCAACTGCGTGAGCAAGAAGCACGGCATGAACAGCAAATTCAATCGAGCCAAGAAAAACTACAGTTACTTGAACACGCTGAGGAACGCCTAAAGCAGCAGTTTGAGCAGCTAGCCAATCAGTTATTTGAAGTCAAAACCGCGAAAGTGGATCAGCAGAACCGTCAAAGTTTGGAAGGGCTACTTTCTCCACTGAAAGAGCAGCTCGAAGGGTTTAAAAAGCAGGTCAATGACAGCTTCAATCATGAAGCGAAAGAGCGCCATACGTTGGTTCATGAATTGAAAAACTTACAACGCCTCAATGAACAGATGGCGCAAGAGGCACTCAATTTGACCCAAGCACTGAAAGGCGACAATAAACAGCAAGGCAATTGGGGCGAAGTGGTTCTCGCGCGGGTGCTGACCGAATCGGGCCTGCGTGAAGGGCACGAATATCACACTCAAGTCAGTTTGCAAAACGAGGCTGGTAAGCGCTATCAACCGGATGTGATCGTCAATTTGCCACACGACAAACAGGTGGTGATTGACTCGAAAATGGCGCTGGTGGCTTATGAGCGTTATTTCCATGCTCAAACTGAAAGTGAACGTGCTCGCGCATTAAGTGAGCATTTACTTGCGCTGCGCGCCCATATAAAAGGACTCGGTCAGAAAGATTATCATCAGCTCAAAGGGCTACAAAGTTTGGATTACGTGCTGATGTTTATTCCCGTCGAACCTGCATTCCAAGTGGCGATTCAAGCTGATCCCAGCTTGGTAAAAGAGGCGATGGAGCAAAATATTTTGCTGGTTAGCCCAACCACCTTGTTGGTTGCGCTGCGTACGATCGATAATTTATGGCGTAATGATCGACAAAACCAGAACGCGAAGTTGATCGCTGAGCGGGCCAGCAAATTGTACGATAAATTACGCTTGTTTATGGAGGACATGGAAGGGCTTGGCGGCGCGTTAGACCGTGCAAACCAAAACTATCAAGGGGCGATGAATAAGCTCGCGACAGGGCGCGGCAACGCACTGCGTCAAGCCGAAAGTTTTAAACAGCTTGGCGTCGAGATAAAACGTTCCATAAACAGTGAATGGGTCGAACAAGCACAAAATGAGGCATGGGCAGACAGTGCGGTGGAAAATGCACCTTTAGTAGAAAGACATCACGCTGAGGATAAAGTAAACTGATCGCTCGCAGTCGCCTTTAACAAAACAGTGCTGCCCAAGAGGAACCTTCATGACGGATACCAGCGTGCAATCAAAAACAGCATTAGAGACACAAAATACCACTCACTTTGGTTTTGAAACCGTAGCGAAAGAAGAAAAAGTCGCCAAAGTCGCGCAAGTTTTTCACTCGGTTGCGGCCAAATACGACATGATGAATGACCTGATGTCTGGTGGCATTCATCGCTTATGGAAGCGTTTTACCATTGATTGCAGTGGCGCTCGCCCGGGCCAACGTATTTTGGATCTTGGTGGTGGTACGGGCGATCTAACCGCCAAATTTTCACGCATTGTGGGCGAAAAAGGTCATGTTATTCTGGCTGATATCAACAACTCGATGCTCAATGTCGGACGCGATAAATTGCGTGATAAAGGTGTAGTGGGCAACGTACATTACGTGCAAGCCAATGCCGAAGAACTGCCTTTTCCAGATAACTATTTCGACTGCATTACCATCAGTTTTTGCCTGCGTAATGTGACGGACAAAGATAAAGCGCTGAGCTCGATGTTCCGCGTTTTAAAACCGGGTGGCCGTTTGTTGGTACTTGAGTTCTCCAAGCCAGTGCTTGAGCCATTATCCAAAGTATACGATGCGTATTCGTTCCATCTATTGCCGAAAATGGGCCAAATCATTGCCAATGATGCCGACAGCTACCGCTATCTTGCGGAATCTATCCGCATGCATCCCGATCAAGAAACCTTAAAAGGGATGATGGATCAGGTTGGTTTTGAGCAAACGAGTTACTACAACTTAACGGGCGGTATTGTTGCGCTGCACCGTGGTTACAAATTCTAAGGATTGGGCATGCCGTTTGAGCCTTTAGTTACCGCCGCGATTGAGACCACACTCAACACCTTAATTCAAGACGATCCTGAGTTGGTGCGCCGATTATCACGCCTGAAAGGGCAAGTCATCCAAGTGCATCTCAAAGAGTTCAATAAAACGCTGACCTTCATTTTTAGCCAGCAAATTGATGTGTTAGCGGCTTACGAAGGCGAGTCGAATTGCTACCTGTCGCTCAATGTTTCCATTTTGCCCGAGCTACGTGAGCAAGCGAACATCACCCAACTGATCAAACAAGATAAGTTGGTGCTGGAGGGCGATATTCAACTGGCTCAAAAATTTGCCCAGTTGATCACCGATTGCAAGCCGGATGTTGAAGAGTGGTTGTCACGCCTGACGGGCGATGTGCTGGCTCACGCTTTAGTGCAGGGTGTTAAAGACATAGGCCAAGCGCTGCAATCACAACGAAGCAAGCATCAAAACCATCTCAGCCAAGTGTTAACGGAAGAGTGGCGTTTATTACCTAGCTCGCTCGAGGTGGCCTATTTTTGTGACCAAGTGGATGATCTCAATAGCCAAGCGGCGCGTATCGAAGCCAAAATTCAACACTTGTTGGAGCAAGCATGACGCCAACTGAACTCAAGCGGTTGTACCGAATTATCAAGGTACAATTGGAATATGGTCTAGATGAACTGTTGCCAGAACATCAACTCACCAAAGCGCCAATATTAGCGCGCAAAGGATTGTTCTGGATTAAAAATCAGCATGCGGACAAACCATTAGGTGAGCGCTTGCGCTTAGCCTTGCAAGAGCTTGGTCCAGTGTGGATTAAGTTTGGTCAGATGATGTCAACGCGGCGTGACCTGTTTCCATCGCACATCGCAGACCAACTTGCGTTACTGCAAGATAAAGTCGCTCCGTTTGATGGTGTACTTGCTAAAACTCAGATGGAAAAAGCGTTGGGCGGCGCTTTAGAAACTTGGTTTGATGAATTTGATATTGAACCACTTGCTTCTGCGTCGATTGCTCAAGTCCATACCGCCAAACTCAAATCATCTGGCCGGGAAATCGTACTCAAGGTGATTCGGCCAGATATTCGGCCAGTGATTGATGCCGATATCAAACTCATGTATCGCATGGCGAAAATTGTTGCCAAAGCATTACCTGAAGCAAGGCGACTGAAGCCCGTTGAAGTGGTACGTGAATACGAAAAAACTCTGCTTGCTGAACTCGACCTACGCCGAGAAGCAGCCAACGCCATTCAACTGCGTCGTAACTTTGAAAATAGTGAAGAGTTATACATTCCAGAGATAATTCCTGACTTTAGTAATGAAACTGTCATGGTTTCTGAGCGAATATACGGCATTCAAGTTTCTGATATTGAAGGTTTAGCGGCCAACGGCACTAATATGAAGTTGCTTGCTGAACGCGGGGTGAGCGTATTCTTTACCCAAGTGTTCCGCGACAGTTTTTTCCATGCTGATATGCACCCGGGCAATGTCTTTGTTAATCCCGCGCATCCTGACAATCCACAATGGATTGGCTTAGATTGTGGTATTGTCGGTACCTTAAACAGTGAAGATAAACGTTATTTAGCCGAAAACTTCTTAGCTTTTTTCAACCGAGATTACCGCCGAGTGGCACAATTGCACGTTGATTCTGGTTGGGTTCCACGTGAAACCAACATCGATGAATTTGAGTTTGCTATTCGCGTAGTCTGTGAGCCAATTTTTGCCAAGCCATTGTGCGAAATCTCATTTGGTCATGTGTTGCTAAACTTGTTTAACACGGCTCGTCGCTTCAATATGGAAGTGCAGCCGCAATTGGTCTTGCTGCAAAAAACGTTATTGTATGTCGAAGGGTTAGGGCGTCAGCTTTATCCTCAATTGGACTTGTGGCAAACCGCTAAACCATTTTTAGAAAAATGGATGATGAACCAAGTTGGGCCGCAAGCGTTTATCCGTGCAGTAAAAGAGCGAGCTCCGCTTTGGGCTGAAAAATTACCTGAATTGCCAGAGCTGCTTTACGATAGCCTCAAACAAGGTAAAGCAATGAACCAAAGGTTGGATCAGTTGTATCAAGGTTATCGAGCCAGTAAGCGTCAACAGGCAACAGGAAAGTTTTTATTTGGTATTGGCGCCACTTTGGTCGTATGCTCGGCGATATTAGTGACCAGTGCTTATCAGCCGTTTGCAATAACCAGTGCGATTGCAGGTGTTGTATTTTGGCTACTCAGTTGGAGTGCTTACCGTCGTTAAGCGGTCTTTTATTTGAAATCAATTTGTTGAGAAATTCCTGAGGTGTAGAGAATGGGTGGTATCAGTATTTGGCAACTTCTAATTATTGCCGTGATTGTTGTATTACTATTTGGAACCAAGAAACTGCGTGGTATCGGTAGCGATCTCGGTGGTGCGGTTAAGGGGTTCAAAAAGGCGATGAGCGATGAAGAGCCAGCCAAGAAAGACGCAGATTTTGAACCTAAAAATATAGAGCAGCAGAAGACAGAAGCGACTGCTGAAACTAAAAAAGATAAAGAGCAGGCCTAATACGTGTTTGATATCGGTTTTTGGGAGCTGGTATTAATATCGGTTGTCGCGTTGGTCGTTCTTGGCCCTGAGCGTTTACCTCATGCTATTCGCAGTGTGGCAAAATTTGTTAGCACGGCAAAGAACATGGCGAACAGTGTCAAAGATGAATTAGCACATGAGCTCAAAATTCAAGAGCTGCAAGAAAACTTGCGTAAAGCAGAGCAAATGGGAATGGAAAATTTATCTCCAGAGCTGAAATCTTCTGTGGATCAGCTCAAGCAGGCTGCGCAAGATGTACAACGCCCTTATGCGAACTCATCGCCCTCTGAAACAAAAACAGAGCGCGATGAACAAAGCGTTGAAGTGATTCCCGCTACAACGATTTCGTCGCCTGAAACGGCCGATAAGAAAGCCGACTCATCTCTGTAGGAGGAGTTATTGCTACCACTGTAACTCCTCCTCTTATGCTCTATTTATACGAGGTTCGATATGTCTTCCGTTGAGCAGACACAGCCTTTAATCAGTCACTTGCTAGAGCTGCGCGATCGTTTATTGCGTTCAATAGCTGCGGTGATCGTGATTTTTATCGGCTTAGTCTATTTCTCTAGCGACATCTACGATTTTGTCTCCAAACCATTGGTTGAGCGTTTGCCTGAAGGGGCGACGATGATTGCGACCGATGTTGCCTCGCCCTTTTTCACGCCACTCAAACTTACTTTGATCGCGTCCGCTTTTCTCGCGGTGCCTTTTATCCTTTATCAAATCTGGGCCTTTGTCGCTCCAGGTTTGTATAAGCATGAACGCCGTTTAGTCATGCCATTGATGTTTTCAAGCTCGTTGTTGTTCTATTGCGGTGTGGCGTTTGCGTACTTTGTGGTATTTCCACTGGTGTTTGGCTTTTTTACGGCCATCTCTTTAGGCGGTGTTGAGTTTGCAACGGACATTGCCAGTTATCTCGATTTTGTGCTTGCGCTCTTTTTCGCTTTTGGTATCGCCTTTGAGGTTCCCGTCGCCATCATTTTACTGTGTTGGACGGGGGCGACGACGCCGAAAACCTTGAGTGAGAAAAGGCCTTATATCGTGGTTGGGGCATTTGTGGTGGGTATGTTACTGACGCCGCCTGATATGGTGTCGCAAACCTTGCTCGCCATTCCGATGTGTTTATTGTTTGAGGTTGGACTTTTCTTTGCTCGTTTTTATGTGCGCAAAGATGAGGAAGAGCCGGAAGATGAAAGTCATTAATACATGAAAAAAGCGGCGAATAGCCGCTTTTTTGTACCTATGATAGTGGACTATTTAATCTTCAAAAGATAACCGCACTGAGAGCATCGATAGACTTCCTTGATGCCCAGAAGTTTTTGCCAGAAGGTTCGATGTTGACGTTGTAAGTGATTACCATGTTCACACATATTAGCCACGTTTATGTATTAAAATTTTGCCGCATACTATAGTGTTTGTATGATTGTTTTTGTGACATATATCACGATGATGTGTATGTCATTCTATCTATAGTTCTATAAATTATAATTTAAACAGTGAGTTAGCATTAGTGTTTGTAATGTTATTCACTTCAACCAACGAGAGTTCGGTGAGTTCTGCGATGCGTTTGGCAACTAGCGTTGTGTAAGCTGGTTCGTTGCGCTTACCTCTGTGAGGGACAGGGGCTAAATAGGGGCAATCCGTTTCTAGCAGAACAAAGTTCATATCGAGATGCGGTAATACTTTATCCATACCACCATTTTTAAACGTTGATACACCACCAATCCCAAGATGAAACCCTAGCTCATTAATGGCTTTAGCTTCTTCAAGCGTGCCGCCAAAACAGTGGAATACACCGCTAAGTGAGCCATCTTGCTCTTTTTTCAGCAGTTGTAGAGTTTGAGTGATGGAATCACGGGTGTGGATGACAACAGGCAAATCGCGTTCTTTGGCCCAATTAAGTTGAGTGACGAAAGCCATCTCTTGTTCGGCCTGAAAGGTTTTGTCCCAATACAGATCAATGCCAATTTCACCAATGGCGATAAAAGGGTGTTTATCGAGCCAAGATTCTATAACCGCTAGCGTTTGCTTCACATTTCCATCTACATAGCATGGGTGCAGCCCCATCATCGATCGGCAAAGTTCAGGGTAAGCCGCTTCTGTTTTAAGCATCGGCTCAATGGAGGCAAGATCGATATTGGGCAACAAAATAGCCTCAATGCCTTGCGCCTTAGCGCGTTGCACGACCTCATTTCGATCGTGATCAAATTCAGCGGCATAAATGTGAGCGTGAGTGTCAATCATGGTGTGTCTCGATAAACAGAGAGTGGGAGAACAGTATACGGAAGTGTGAGCCTGAGGTCATTTTTCTGATTTTTGTCGATTGCCGCTAGCGTCAAAAAGCGAGAGTGATATGATTTCGCCACACTTGAGCGATAGCGGTAGTGAAGAAAGAATGCTTTCTCACACCGCGTATAAACAAGGAGAAGAGAGTGTCAGTATCCATTCAAGGTCAGTTCCCAGGGCGTCGCATGCGTCGCTTACGCAAGCATGATTTTAGCCGCCGTTTGATGGCTGAGAATCAGTTATCGGTTAATGATTTAATTTATCCCATGTTTATTTTGATGGGTAAAGATCGCCGCGAGCCAGTGGAGTCTATGCCCGGTATTGAGCGTCTCTCTATCGACTTAATGCTCGAAGAAGCGCTGTATTTGGCTAATCTCGGCGTGCCAGCCATCGCACTTTTTCCAGTGGTTAATCAAGATGCTAAAAGCTTGTGTGCTGCTGAAGCACATAATCCTGACGGCTTAGTGCAACGTGCGGTGAAATTATTAAAAGAGCATATACCACAAATGGGTGTCATTACCGACGTCGCGCTGGATCCTTTCACGACCCATGGCCAAGATGGCATCATCGATGAAAGTGGCTATGTGATGAATGACGAAACCACCGAGGTGTTGATCAAACAAGCGCTGTCTCACGCTGCAGCCGGTGCCGATGTGGTTGCCCCTTCCGATATGATGGATGGACGAATTGGTAAGATCCGCGAAGCGCTTGAAGAGGCGGGTTTTATTCATACACAGATCATGGCTTACTCTGCGAAATACGCGTCATGTTATTACGGCCCATTCCGCGATGCGGTTGGTTCCTCTTCGAACCTGAAAGGGGGAGACAAGAAAAACTATCAGATGGATCCGGCCAACAGCGATGAAGCCATTCACGAAGTGGCGATGGATATCAATGAAGGGGCTGACATGGTGATGGTGAAGCCCGGCATGCCATACCTTGATGTGGTGCGCCGCGTGAAATCTGAATTACAAGTTCCTACGTTTGCGTATCAAGTGTCTGGCGAATATGCGATGCATAAAGCGGCCATTTTAAATGGTTGGCTTAAAGAACGTGAAACCGTAATGGAGTCATTATTGTGCTTTAAACGCGCTGGGGCAGACGGCATTTTAACCTATTTTGCTAAAGACGTTGCGCAGTGGCTGGCAGAAGATAACGCCAAAACGGCACAATATTTACATCAAGACAACTAAGTTGTGAATTTAGGCAGGGGAGCGAATTTTTCTATCTAGTTGAAAATCAATAAAAAAAAGATTTCATGAAATAGATGGTTAGGTGTTTTTAGCATGATTAGAAAATAAATGAGATTTTTTCTCATTTAGGGGTTGATAATTAAATGAGAATCATTATTATTAACCATGTCTTAGGGAATGGCGAAGTTCACAAGGACGTCGAGTTTACGATTAACGAATTGCTAGGTGTTAAAAGTAACAAGACAAATTGGCGACGAACTTGCGCAAGTTCTTTTTGACACGACATTGCTCACATTGCTTCCAGTGTAATTTATAGCTTTATCGTAAGGCTGAATGAATCACTTCACTTAGTTTTACCTGTTTTTGCTAGGCGACATCCTCGGGTGTCGCTTTTTTTATCGCTCATTTTCAAGAGGATGCTTTTGTTGTGAATAAAAGGCCATCGATAGTCTTTTCCACAATCAATGATCGTAAAAAGATCATGATAGGAATGTTCGATCTTTGTTTTATTCATTTATAAACAATAAGTTAATACCATTGTTTTCCTCGTTAATCACTGTTTAATAACCAGTGGATAAAAACTATGAACAGAGTTATCCACAGAATGTCATTTGCGGTGGTGGACAAATCAGCAAAATGTTTCGTTGCTCAAGGTGCATTGGCGTGGAATCCTCAAGACAGTCATGGCATCCTTAGTCATTACATTTCGTACTCGCTTTGGATTGCAAAAGACTATGGCTCGCATACCTGACAACCCGTTCATTCTGATTGATGGCTCTTCTTACCTTTACCGTGCATTTCATGCCTACCCAGGCACCATGAGTAATGGCGAAATTCCAACTAATGCTGTCTATGGCGTGGTCAATATGCTCCGTAGCATGATGCGCCAGTTTTCCGCTGAGCGTATGGTGGTTATTTTTGACGCGAAAGGAAAAACCTTCCGCGATGATATGTACCCACAATACAAAGCTAACCGTCCACCAATGCCTGATGATCTACGTTGTCAGATTGAGCCGTTGCACAATGTTATCCGTGCGATGGGGCTACCGCTGATATCGATTGAAGGTGTCGAAGCCGATGACGTGATTGGTACGCTAGCCTCTCAAGCATCACAAGCCGGCATGCCAGTGCTGATCAGCACTGGTGATAAAGACATGGCACAGCTAGTGGACGAGAATGTCACCTTGATCAATACCATGACGAATGTGGTACTTGACCGTGAAGGGGTGATTGAAAAATTCGGTATCCCTCCTGAGCTTATCATCGACTATCTGGCTTTGATGGGCGATAAAGTCGATAACATACCTGGTGTACCGGGTGTCGGTGAGAAAACAGCGATTGCGTTACTACAAGGCATTGGCAGCCTAGAGCAAATTTACGATAACCTCGATAAAATTGCGCAATTGGGTTTTCGCGGCTCTAAAACCATGGCGCAAAAACTGGCGGATAACCGTGAAAACGCTTTTCTCTCTTACCAATTAGCCACCATCAAGCTGGATGTCGCTTTGGAAGAGAAACCAGAAACCTTGTGCAAAACCCAGCCCAATATTGATGAGTTGATTAAACTTTATGGTCAGCTCACGTTTAAATCTTGGTTAACAGAATTGCTGGATGGTGGTAATGGGGTGATTGACGCTGATGAAAAAGTGGGTGCGGTAAACACTTCTTCACAAGCAAGGGAGATGGATACAACCGCCGCCACGATTGATCGCAGCCAATATCAAACCATTTTAGATGAAGAGACATTTAATACTTGGTTAGAAAAACTGAAAGCGGCAGAAGTATTTGCGTTTGATACGGAAACCGACAGCCTCGATTATATGGTAGCGAATTTAGTTGGCCTCTCTTTTGCGACCGAAGAGGGCGTTGCAGCGTATGTTCCTGTTGCGCATGACTATCTTGACGCACCAAAGCAACTGGACCGTGATTGGGTACTCGCCCAACTTAAACCCATTTTAGAAGATGAAAGCCAAGCCAAAGTGGGGCAGAACCTAAAATACGATGCCAGCATTGTTGCGCGTTACGGTATCAATATGAAAGGCATCAAGCACGATACGATGCTCGCATCTTATGTGTATAACAGCGTCGGTGGCAAACATGATATGGACAGTTTGGCGCTACGATTCTTGCAACACAGCTGTATTTCATTTGAACAGGTGGCGGGAAAAGGTAAAAACCAGCTGACCTTCAACCAAATCGAACTTGAGCAAGCGGCACCGTACGCTGCGGAAGATGCTGATGTGACTTTGCGGCTTCATCACCGTTTGATGAGTCATATTGAGCAAGATGAGAAGCTCAATCGCATCTACCAACAGATAGAAGTACCTCTTGTTCCCGTCTTGTCACGTATGGAACGCACAGGCGTGATGATCGATGATATGTTGCTTGGCGCGCAATCGCATGAAATCGCTGCTCGTTTAGAGCAACTAGAACAACAAGCGTTTGATATCGCGGGTCAACCTTTCAACCTAAGCTCACCAAAACAGCTGCAAACCATTTTGTTTGAACAGATGGGGCTACCGGTGATTAAGAAAACGCCAACAGGTACACCTTCCACCAATGAAGAAGTACTGCAAGAGTTGGCACTCGACGGTTATCCTCTGCCTAAAGTGATCATTGAACATCGTGGTTTAGCTAAGTTGAAATCAACCTATACCGATAAACTGCCTAAAATGATCAACCCAACCACAGGGCGAGTGCATACCTCGTATCACCAAGCTGTAACCGCCACTGGTCGTTTGTCTTCAACCGATCCAAATTTGCAAAATATTCCGATCCGTAACGAAGAAGGACGCCGGATCCGTCAAGCCTTTATCGCTCCTCATGGCTGGAAAATTCTGGCCATCGATTACTCGCAAATTGAGCTGCGGATTATGGCGCACTTGTCCGGCGATAAAGCGCTGCTTGAAGCATTCCAGCAAGGGAAAGATATTCATGCAGCGACCGCGGCTGAAATTCTTGGAGTGAGTATTGAGCAAGTCAGCAGTGAGCAGCGTCGCCGTGCGAAAGCGGTTAACTTTGGTTTGATTTACGGGATGAGCGCCTTTGGTTTAGCCAAGCAGCTCGGCATTCCTCGTTATGAAGCCCAAGAATATATGGATAAATACTTTGAGCGTTATCCTGGCGTGATGCAATACATGGAAGATACACGCTCTACGGCTAGTGAACTTGGCTATGTTGAAACTTTATTTGGTCGCCGTTTGCATCTGCCTGAAATTAAATCGCGTAATGGGATGCGCCGCAAAGCCGCTGAACGTGCTGCGATCAATGCTCCAATGCAAGGTACGGCTGCGGATATCATCAAAAAAGCGATGCTATTAGTCGATGCTTGGATTGAGGAGCATGGACAAGGACGCGTTAAACTCTTGATGCAAGTGCACGATGAACTGGTGTTTGAGGTGCAAGAGACGGCTTTAGCCGAAATTGAAATTAAAGTACAACAATTGATGGAATCAGCGGCAACGCTAGCGGTGCCATTGGTCGCGGATACTGGTCATGGAGACAACTGGGATCAGGCGCATTAGTTGTTTTTTAAGCAGAATTAGCTAATTTATATGAGCCGACGCACAAATGTCGGCTTTTTTATGGCCTAGAAACAAGTGTTCTTGATTTTAAACTTTGTGTTGTTTAATAAAATTTTCATGAAAAAAAACTACAAAAATAGTTTTCATTTCTGACCATTTGTTATACATTAACTCTCGTAGGGTACAGAGGTAAGATGTTCTATCTTTCAGACCTTTTGTTTCACGTTATTGGATTAGGCTGATTCAGCCGCCCCAGTCAGTATTTGACTGGGGCGTTTTTTATTGGGCCAAAGAAAATATTCATCACTGTTTTTTTACGAGAGTTTAGGTGATACAAACACACTATTCTATTGCTGAGTAGTTACTTTGTTTCTTTTATAAACACCCAATTCTGTAACTGGCTAACAGTCACACTTTGATTATTTCTAATGAGAAATCAAGTTCGCCTCAAACACAAAGAATATGTTTAAATTTCATTAATATTCATTATGTTATGTTGATTTTATTGGGGTGAGCCAGAGGAGTGTTCTGTGGGTGAGTGAATTGATGACTCTTTGACCTATTGAAAAGTTGGAGGGATTAAGGAATGCTTAGCAAAACAATAATAAATTACCTCCTATTTCTCTCCCGTTGCCCCACCAGGATGGTGGGGATTTTTCTCTTTGCCGTTCGCATTTGGATTTAAAGCCTATAAAAAAGCCCCACGATTAGGTAGGGCTCTGTTGGAGTCACGATTTTTAGTGTTCTTCAGAATTAGTGTTGTGCAGAATGGTCTGGATTCTCTTCTATCTCTTCTAAGTCTAAATGAGTTGAGTCACACTCATCCATCTCTTCCACTGTTTCTTGCTCGGCTAAATGTGCGAGTGCGGGTGCAAACCACGTATCTAATTTGTTACGCAGCACATCGACGCCTAAGCCTTTCAATGATGAAAAAGCATCGACAGTGACATCGCCGCCAAAAGAGCGTGCCTCTTCACGAATTTTTAACACTTGAGCTTTACGTGCGCCACTTTTTAGCTTGTCCGCTTTAGTCAGTAGTACTAGTACTGGGATGTAGCAATCGACAGCCCAAGAAATCAATTGTTGGTCGAGATCTTTCATCGGATGGCGAATGTCCATTAGCACAACCAGCCCTTTTAAGCTCTTACGCTTTTGTAGGTATTCACCTAATGATTTTTGCCATTTTTTCTTCAGTTCCAAAGGAACTTGAGCAAAACCATAGCCCGGTAAATCCACAATATGACAACCTTCAGTGACTTTAAATAGGTTGATCAGTTGGGTTCGACCCGGAGTTTTACTGGTTTTAGCCAAGCTCTTCTGATTCGTTAAGCGATTCAACGAACTCGACTTACCTGCATTGGAGCGTCCTGCAAACGCAATTTCGATCCCTTCATCATCAGGTAGATGACGAATGTCAGGCGCACTGGTAATGAAATGCGTGTTTTGATAATGAATTTTTACGCTCACTGTTAACTCCATCTCGACTTTGTGTAGTCGATTGATTACTTTTTTGTGAAATTGTGTAAAATAACCGTGCTCGGCATAAGGTCGCCTATTGTACCATGAGTCGCCACTGAGAGTGAGTAGCAACTGCAAAGTGGTACTGGAAGCTTGATAATTATAAATGGAATGTCATGAAGAAATTAGCGCTAATCTTGAGTCTTTTAGCCAGCTGCTCAGTGTGGGCCCAAGGCAGCATTGAAGCTGGTAAAGCAAAATCCCAAACGTGTGTTGCCTGTCACAGTGCTGATGGCAATAGTCTACTTACAATCTATCCTAAAATTGCTGGTCAGCATGAGAAATACATAGAGAAGCAATTGCATGATCTCAAGCTGGGAATGACAAGCGGTGGCAAACAAGGTCGTTACGATCCCGTAATGAGTGCCATGGCGATGCCTCTTAGCGACGAAGATATAGCTGATCTTGCAGCGTATTTTGCATCACAAACTATTTCAGCGAACTCAACGCCTGAAGACGTTGCAGTGAAAGGAAAAGCACTTTATAGCGCAGGTGATGCAGAGCGTGGTTTAACCGCTTGTATTGCGTGTCATGGTCCACGTGGTAATGGTACTGAGCTTTCAGGTTTCCCTAAAATTTCTGGTCAGCATGCTGACTACATCAAAGCTCAACTGCAAAAATTCCGCGATGACGCTCGTAATAATGATATGAATGCCATGATGCGTGATGTCGCGAAAAAGCTCAGCGACACTGACATCGAAATACTTTCTAAATACGTTGGCGGCCTTCACTAAACCCTACACCGTTCGAGCACTGTTGTTTGAAAACGCCTTAGCACTGAGCTAGGGCGTTTTCTTTTGTGCTGAAGAAAACGTAATTTTTTGCTCAATGATCGGCTTACCTATCGCTTTTTTTATCTTTTTTTGCCTAGCTGGTGAAAAAATACGCGCTGACTCTCCACTCTAATGCCACTTTCTGGTATGTTGCGCATCCCTGTTTGAGGATGTTACATGCACATTTGCCCATTATGTTTTAGTGAACAAATAGTTCCTTATTTTGCCGATAAAGTTCGCCCTTATCTGCATTGCCAACACTGTGCACTTGTGTTTGTTAGCCCTGAACATCGTCTTGACGAAAAAGCGGAAAAAGCATTTTATGATTTGCATGAAAATAACCCGCAGGATAGGGGTTATCGCCAGTTTTTGTCACGCGTTTGTGCGCCGATGTTGGAGAGGCTTTCTCCGGCATCTAACGGGTTAGATTTTGGTTGTGGGCCGGGGCCAACCTTATCCATTATGTTGGAAGAGGCTGGGCACACAATGTCGTTATACGATATCTTTTTTCATCCAGATGAAAAGGTGTTGCAGGCGACCTATGATTTTATGACTGCCACTGAAGTGATTGAGCATTTACATAAGCCGCACCAAGTTTGGCAGCAATGGTTAAATTTAGTTAAGCCAGGAGGCTGGATTGGGTTAATGACCAAACTAGTCAAAGACGTGGAGGCGTTTGCTGGGTGGCACTACAAAAATGATCTCACACATGTGATCTTTTTTAGTCGTGAAACCTTCCAGTACTTGGCCAAGCGGGATGAGCTTGAACTTGAATTTATTGGTAATGATGTAATTTTACTGAGGAAACCCCAGTAATGAGCCGTAGTAAAAAATCGAGAAAGCCGGGTTCAGCCGGTGAAGGCGACGTGATTGTCACGCGTAATCGCAGTGAGGCAGATGTTGAAGGCCGTTTGCGTAAGCGAGTTAAAAAACAGAAAGGTCTGAAAGCGGGTAGCCGCCATTCCGATGGTTCAGATCACCAGCAACGAGAAGCCGCTAAAGCGCGCGATCCGCGTTTAGGCAGCAAGAAAAAAATTCCGTTGGTGGTTGAGCCAGCGAAGAAAATGACCAAGCAAGAGCGTCGTTTGTCGGCTGAGCAAGAGCTCGAAATGCTGGAAAATGATGCGCAATTGAACGTGTTGCTCGATCGTATTGATAATGGCGAAAACCTAGGTGCCGGCTTACAAAAATACGTTGATGAGAAACTCGATCGTATTGAAGCACTGATGAAGCAACTTGGTCTGTATGCTGAAGAGCAAGAAGATGTTTTCGAGCCAATCGTGACTGGCGGTAGTGCCAAAAAATCACGTTCAGATGATGATTTATTATCAGATTTTGAAGGCTTCGACCTAAATGATTTAAAAGGATAGAAAGTGCCATGAATGTAACCTTGTTAGCCATTGCTGGTGGAATCATTATTCTCGGCTTAGCGTCTTACGCTGGTTACCTTCTGCTGCAACTGAAAAAGCAAAAGGATTTGCAGCTTCAACATCAAACATTGGCCATTGAAAAACGCAATGCAAATATTTTTGATAGCGTAAATACGCTTTGCATGGCTGGGATTCAAGGCCAATGTGATCTCTCCGAGATCAGCATCCGTGTCTACTGCATTATGGATTATGTTCAAGGCGAACAGAGAATCGACTTTGATAGTTCGTATCCCGCTATTTCCGAACTGTATTCTATAGTGAAGGATATGCCGCGTGGCGAAGAGCGCAGCCAACTCGCTAAACAAGAGCGAATGAAGCATAACTTAGTGCGCCAAAAGGCGGAGGCCCGTTTAATGGATGCGATTGTTGAAGAGTTAAAAGTTCTACAAAAACGCATTGCCCCTTTGAATAGTCAAATTCCGATTCAAATGATGTAATGGCTCGACTGCCTCTTTCGAGTGAGTGATCGCGTTAGCAGTTTAGAACATTTATACACAAATTTCGTTTTGTCACCCGACGTCCATCATTGTCATGTGGCAAAATAGCCCGTCAAAGTTTCGAACGGAAAGCACAGCATGTCTTCGCAAGTCGTACCCAGCCAACAGATCGTATGGGATCAAGCTGTTTTAGATAAGTATAACTATTCAGGCCCGCGTTATACCTCTTATCCTACAGCACTTGAATTCCATGAAGCATTTACTATTGCCGATTATGATATGGCGTGTGCCCAATACCCTGACAGGCCACTTTCGCTTTATATTCATATCCCGTTTTGTCACAAACTTTGTTACTACTGTGGTTGTAATAAGGTGATTACCCGTCATTCGCATAAAGCCGACGACTATTTGGATGTGCTCGAACATGAGATTCGCCAACGAGCCTCTTTGCTGCATGGCCGTAGAGTCACACAACTGCATTTCGGTGGCGGCACACCAACCTTTTTAACTCAATTGCAAATTAGCCGTTTAATGGCCATTTTGCGTGGTGAGTTCCGCTTTGAAAATGACGCAGAAATCAGTATTGAAGTTGATCCGCGTGAAATCGAGTTAGAGATGCTTGATCACCTGCGCAGCGAAGGATTTAACCGCCTGAGCATCGGCGTACAAGATTTCAACAAAGAAGTGCAAAAGCTGGTGAACCGCGAGCAAGATGAAACCTTTATTTTTGCTATGGCGGAACGAGCTAAACAGCTGGGTTTTCGCTCAACCAACCTTGATCTCATATACGGCTTGCCTAAGCAGACTAAAGGCTCTTTTGCTAAAACATTAGCGCAAGTGTTGGAGATGAAGCCGGGTCGATTGTCGGTATTTAACTACGCGCACATGCCGCAGCTGTTTGCTGCGCAGCGTAAGATTAAAGATGAAGATCTACCTACGGCGGAAGAAAAACTGGCCATATTACAAGACACGATCGCGACCTTGACGGGTGCTGGTTATCAGTTCATTGGCATGGACCATTTTGCACTGCCCAATGATGAGTTGGCCGTCGCGCAGCGTGAAGGCATTTTACATCGCAACTTTCAAGGTTATACCACGCAAGGTAACTGCGACTTAGTTGGCTTTGGTGTCTCAGCCATTTCAATGATTGGGGATGCGTATGCGCAGAACCAAAAAGAGCTGAAAAAATACTATGAGCAAGTCAATGAGTTACGTCATGCACTCTGGAAAGGGGTGGCACTGGATAGTGATGACTTACTCCGTCGCGAAGTGATCAAGCAGCTTATCTGCAATTTCAAACTGGATAAAAGCCAAATTGAAGCACAGTTTGACGTGACGTTTAATCACTACTTCAAGCAAGATCTTGAGTTACTACAAACCTTTATTGATGATGAGTTAGTGGAAGCTGATGAAAAAGAGATCCGCGTGACTTTGCGCGGGCGGTTGTTGATCCGCAACATCTGCATGTGCTTTGATAAATACTTGCGTGTTCGTGCTCGTCAGCAACAATTTTCGCGGGTAATTTAACGCCCTTACCATGAATCATAAAGCCACTGCTCGTCAGTGGCTTTTTCTTTGAAAAGAGGGATGAGTTATGGCGTCAGGTATTTATTCGCTGCAACATCCCACAATGCTTTGATTAATGGGTTATCAAGCTGCGAGCGTTTGCAGCACACACCGAGCTGAAATGGTTTTACGGGTGCTAATTTAAGGCGCTGGATCTTATCTCTCACCGGGCTATTGTTGATCACCACATCTGGCGCAATGCCGATACCACAACCGAGCGCGACCATGCTGACAATCGCTTCATGCCCTGAGCTCTGCGCGTAAATATTGGGTTTGATCTTCATTTTTTTAAACCATGCATTGGCTCTATCTCTTGCCGTTCCCGCTTCAGGAACAATAAAAGGGACAACTGACCAATCGGGTGTGTCATTTTGCAGTTGTTCGATAAAGCTACTGATCCCGAGCGGCGCGATCACCGATAAGGGGATTTCACCAATCGTTTCAAATTCAACGCGAGCTGGTAGCTGTTCGGGCATGGCTGAAATGGCAATATCCGCTTCATCATTCAAAATCTTATCAATCGCTTGAGCAGGATCGCCAGTCAAGAGTTTGAACTCAATATACGGATGGCGAACTCGAAAATCGGACAGTAACTGAGGCAGGTGGCTATAGCTGGCAGTGACGGAGCAAAACAAACGAATTTCACCTTGTAATACGCTGTTTTGGTTTTTCATTTGTACGTTATATTGCTGCCACTCTGTAATGATTTTGAGTGCAACAGGAACCAGTTTACTGCCTGCTGGCGTTAGCTCAACGCTACGATTATCACGCACAAATAAGCTTTGGCTAGTTTCTTCTTCCAGCTTCTGGATCTGCCGGCTGAGCGCGGATGGGCTGATGTGCATCGCGGCGGCAGTCTTACTGAAGTTTTTACTCTCACACAGATGGATAAACATCTGCAGGTTTTTAATGTTCATAAGTTAATCACATCACGTTGCATAAATTGCAATAACTAATTGTGAATATATCACTTTAAGCAACTTGATGTCTGCTTTAGTATCAGTTTATTCGGTTCTAGAAACCGACCTGATGGAAAGAATCTTTAAAGGAGAGCGCTAACATGGCTAACTATTTCAATACCCTAAATCTACGCCAACAACTTGACCAACTTGGTCGTTGCCGCTTTATGGATCGCTCTGAGTTTGAAAGCGAAGCCGAGTACCTCAAAGGTAAAAAAGTAGTGATTGTCGGTTGTGGTGCACAAGGTTTAAACCAAGGTCTAAATTTACGAGACTCTGGCCTTGATGTCTCTTATGCATTGCGTCAAGCGGCGATCGACGAACAGCGTCAGTCCTATAAAAATGCTAAAGAGAACGGTTTTGAAGTGGGTAGCTATGAAACGCTCATCCCTCAAGCAGACTTGGTCATTAACCTAACGCCAGATAAACAGCACAGCAATGTTGTCGAAACCATCATGCCGCTGATGAAAAAAGGTGCAGCATTGGGGTATTCTCACGGCTTCAACGTGGTTGAAGAGGGGATGCAGATCCGTAAAGACATCACGGTTGTGATGGTGGCGCCTAAGTGCCCGGGAACCGAAGTGCGTGAAGAGTATAAGCGTGGTTTCGGCGTGCCGACTTTGCTTGCCGTTCACCCAGAAAATGACCCTCAAGGTGAAGGTTGGGATATCGCAAAAGCTTGGGCGGCGGGAACGGGCGGTCATCGTGCTGGCTGTTTGGAATCCTCTTTCGTTGCCGAAGTAAAATCGGACCTTATGGGCGAGCAAACCATCTTGTGTGGCATGCTACAAGCGGGTTCGATTGTGTGCTATGAGAAGATGGTAGCAGAAGGTATTGACCCAGGTTACGCAGGTAAACTACTGCAATACGGTTGGGAAACGGTAACTGAAGCGCTGAAATTTGGTGGCATCACTCACATGATGGATCGCCTATCAAACCCAGCAAAAATCAAAGCGTTTGAGCTGTCTGAAGAGCTTAAAGACTTGATGCGCCCACTGTACAACAAACATATGGATGACATTATTTCTGGTCATTTCTCTAGCACTATGATGGCTGACTGGGCCAACGATGATGCTGATTTGCTGGGCTGGCGTGCTGAAACCGGTGAAACTGCGTTTGAAAACTACCCACAGTCTGATGTACAGATCACTGAGCAAGAGTACTTCGACAAAGGTATTTTGATGATTGCCATGGTTCGCGCTGGGGTTGAGCTGGCATTTGAAGCTATGACGGCTTCCGGTATTGTTGAAGAGTCAGCTTACTATGAATCCCTGCATGAGCTGCCACTGATTGCCAACACAGTAGCACGTAAGCGTTTGTATGAAATGAACGTGGTTATTTCTGATACGGCAGAGTATGGTAATTACCTGTTTGCCAATGTCGCAACACCGTTACTGCGCGAAAAGTTCATGCCAAAAGTATCTACTGATGTGATTGGTAAAGGCCTTGGTGAAAGCTCGAATTTCGTTGATAACGCGACCTTGATTGAAGTTAACGAAATTCTTCGCAACCATCCGGTTGAGTACATCGGTGAAGAGTTGCGCGGTTACATGACAGATATGAAACGCATTGCTGTCGGTGGCTAAAGGCTAATTCACCTTCCGGTGGTTAAGAAGGGGTCGAGAGTTCGCCCCTTTTCAATGACGAGAATGATGATGTAAAGCTCCAGACTGACTGGAGAGAATAAATACAAAAGCAAACACAATATAAAACAAAAGGCTTGGTCGCCGTTGACCAAGCCTTTTTTATTGGGAAATTTTTATCTCAACCGGGCAATATTATTTGGCGGTGATTTTCGCTTCTAGCTCGGCCAATTTTTGCTCCATTTCAGTGAGCTTTTGGCGAGTACGCATCAATACTTGAGTCTGTACATCAAATTCTTCACGGCTTACCACGTCCAATTTATTTAATTGGCCTTGGATCACTTGGCGGATTTTTTGATCAACGTCGGCACCCAAATCTTTTACGGGTTGAGGCATTGAATCGTGAATTTGTTTGGCAATTTGCTCAAGTTTTTTAGGGTCAAACATAGCGGCTTACACTCCTGTCAGTTTGTTTCCATTCTAAGCAATTGAGCTGAGAATGTCGTTATTCAAGGTAAGAAAAAGGCCACTGAGGTGGCCTTTTTTGAAGCAGTCTTAATTATATTGTGTTATTTATTTTCAGCGAGTCGGCGTTGTGCTGCTTTGGCCTCGTCAACTCTGGCTAGCTTTTCGAGGTCTTTATCCTCAACAAACACAGGCAGTGGCTTATGTTTTTCGGCTAGATAGCTGTAAATTACAGGCAGTACGAATAGCGTAAATAGTGTACCAATCGCAAGACCTGCCACAATCACAATACCAATACTAAAGCGCTGAGCTGCACCTGCACCCGTTGCGTACATCAACGGGATCAAACCTGCAATCATCGCTGCTGTCGTCATTAGAATTGGGCGAAGACGCACTTTGGCTGCCTCCATCACCGCTTCGATGCGAGACTTGTTATGGTGTAGCTGCTCTTCTTTCGCCACTTCACAAATAAGAATACCGTGCTTGGTGATAAGACCAACCAGTGTAATCAACCCTACTTGCGAGTAGATGTTCATGGTTGCTGCGCCCCAAGCCAGTGCAATTAATGCTCCGCAAATGGCGAGAGGTACAGATACCATGATAACCAATGGATCTTTTAACGACTCAAATTGAATCGCCAGTACCAAGAAGATGATGGCGAGTGCCAAACCAAAGGTCGCGTAGAGTGCGCTTCCCTCAGTCACGTATTGACGTGCTTCACCCATATAATCGTGGTTGTAGCCTGCGGGCAGTTTAGTCGCGGCAACATCCTCAAACCACGTAATCGCATCACCCATTGCAACTCCTGGGCCCGGTACACTTCCGACGGTTGCCGAGTTTAGCTGGTTAAAGTGCGGCAGTGAGCGCGGCTCTGCAATCACATCAATGGTAATTAGGCTCCCTAATGGGATCATTTTTCCGTCAACGGCACGCACAAAGTAGTGATTCATCGATTCAGGGTTGAGGCGATATTTACGTTCAACCTGCGGGATCACTTCATAAGAGCGGCCATTGAGATCGATGCGGTTGACATAGCCATCCGCCATCATGGTCCCTAATGTCGTGCCAATATCCTTCATCGTGATGCCATAAACCCCAGCTTTATCTTTGTCGATATTGATTTTCATCGTCGCAGAATCGTAATTGAGGTCTAAATCGGAGTACACAAACATCGGGCTTGCTTTCACTTCTGTTAGCACTTCAGTGGCAATAGCAAACAAACTTTCAAAGCTATTGGGTGTAGTGATGACAAATTGAATTGGCAATCCAGAGCCTGCGCCGGGAAGTTCAGGCATTTGGAAGGCCGTCACGGCCATGCCTGGAATATCTTGCACTAAGGTGCCGACTCGAGTGGCAACCTCAGCTTGGCTTGCCTGGCGTTCACTCCAAGGCACCATAGAGGCAATACCAAACGCTTGGTTGGAGCTTGGAACACCGGTAAAGACTTGAGCAAACTGAACTTCTGGCTGTTCAGACAGAATCGTATTCACGTCATTCATGGTGTTTTGTAAATAGTCCAAGTTCGCATTCGAAGAACCCGTACCAATTAACATGACCACGCCTTTATCTTCAGAAGGGGCAAGCTCACTTGGAATGAATTTGAACAGCATAGGCAGGCTGGCAAACACGATCACCGCAAAGGCAATCACGACAGGACGGCGCTGCATTACTTTCTCGAGTAATTTCGCGTAGCGGTTACTCATTGAATCAAGTAATCCATGCACTTTTTGTTCAAACTTGTTGGGCTCTTCGTGCGCTTTAAGCATTTTAGAACACATCATGGGTGAAAGTGTCAGTGCAACAATACCTGAAACAAATACAGCACCAGCCAGTGTGAGTGCAAACTCTTTAAAGAGTGAGCCTGTTATGCCACCCATCATCGCTATCGGTGCATAAACGGCGCCCAGTGTCAGCGTCATCGCAATTACCGGAACGGCGATTTCACGAGTACCAATAATCGCGGCACGAAATGGTGATTCACCCAGCTTAATGTGGCGGTCAACGTTTTCTAGTACAACGATTGCATCATCCACCACAAGGCCGATAGCCAATACCATCGCTAGCAGTGTCATCAAGTTCCATGAGAAGCCCATTCCCTGCATTACCATAGCAACACCAACTAAGGAGAGTGGAATGGTAACAATCGGGATGATAACGGCACGTAAAGAGCCTAGGAATAGAGTAATGACGACAAGTACGATCAAGGCGGCTTCAGCGATGGTTTTTATGACCTCGTGGATCGATTCATTGATCGCCACCGTGGAGTCATACATCACGTTCATTTCGATGTTACTTGGTAGATTACGCTTTAACTGCGGTAACAGATCCAGCACATCTTGAGCAATGTTGATTGGGTTTGCGCTAGGTGCTGCGTTGATGGCTGCTACAACCGCTTCTCGGCCGTTTGCACTTGCGCGGTAAACATCATGGCTTTTTTCTAGCGTGACGTTTGCAATATCACCTAGGCGAATAACATTGCCGTCGCCCGTTTTAACCACCAGGTTTTTCAGCTCATCGACATTTGACACTTGCGTATCGGCACTACCGTTATACAGCACGAATTCGCCAGTGGCTTGTCCTGTTGCTGATTGATAGTTGTTGGCATTCAGCACGTTCATCACATCGCCCGCAGTGAGCTGTAGTCCTGCCATTTTTGCTGGATCAAGCCAAATGCGAAGGGCGTATTTCATGCCACCATACAAGTCAATCTTAGAGACGCCGTTGACGGTGAATATTTGAGGGTTAAATACACGCTCAAGATAGTCAGTAATTTGGCTTGAACTAAGTTCATCACTAGTGAAACCAATATACAGCACCGCGGTGGTTGAGCCGGTAGACATAGTTACCGTCGGATCTTCGGCCTCTTTAGGAAGCTGTGAGCGTACCGAGTTCGTTTTTGCTAACACATCTGAAAGTGCAGCGTTGGGATCGGTATTGAGCTTCATCGTTACGGTAATCGTTGATTTACCCAATACCGAAGAAGAAGTCATATAATCAATGTTGTCGGCTTGTGCGACTGCTTGTTCCAAAGGTTGAGTGATAAAACCTTGGATTAAGTCGGCACTTGCACCGTAATAGCCTGTACTCACTGTAACAACGGTATTCGTCATTTCAGGGTATTCACGAACCTGCATTTTGAAAATAGCTTGAAAACCAAGCAGAGCTATCAAAAAGCTGATCGATACCGCGAGCACTGGACGTTTTATAAAAACATCAGTAAAACGCATGATTCCTCCAATTACAGCATCGGTGTTTCAGCAGGTGGTGTAGTCGCATTACTTTCGACTACCCGAACTTTCGAATGGTTACTTAAGCGCACTTGACCTGAAGTGACCACGATGTCTCCATCTTGTACGCCCTCTAAAATATGCGCCACAGCACCTTTGCGTTCACCTACTTTTACAACGCGCTGCTCTACTCGTTTAACGCCATCTTCTTCTTTCAACACGTAAACATTATCACCATACAGGGTGAAGGTAATGGCGGTTTGAGGAAGCGTGACTTGGTTTTCTAATTTCGGCAGGATGATGTTGGCACGAGCAAACATACCGCTGCGTAGTTTACCGTCACTATTTGGAATATCGGCTTGCACTTGGATTAAACCACTTTGAACGCTAACGGCAGGCTCAATCGCAGTAATGGATCCTGTAAACGCTGCATTAGGATAAGCATCGATAAAAATATCTACTTGCTGGCCTAATGAAATACGTGAAATATCCGTTTGTGGAACGGTAAAGCGCAGACGCATTACACTGGTATCTTCCAAGCGAACAATATCGGTGCCTGGCTGTAGGTATTGGCCTAAATACACATTACGGATACCCACCACACCAGCAAAGGGAGCTTTGATTTCACGACGATCAATGGAAGCTTTTAAACTTTCAATATCTGCAGACAAAGAGTAGTAGTTTGCTTCGGCTTCATCATAAGCTTCTTTTGAAATCGACCCTTTAGCGAATAGACCTTTATAGCGTTCGTATTTCGCTTTTGCAGCAGGTAGGCGAGCTTGTGAGCTTTTTAAATTCGCTTTCTCAACCGCAGAATCAAGTAAAACTAAAGGTTGGTCTTCCTCTACTTGTGTCCCTGATTCAAATGAAATCTTATCGATCACGCCGCTGGTTTCAGATGTCAGTGTCACGCCTTGATTGGGTTCAATAAAACCAATCGCTTCAATCACTGGGATCCAATCAACAGGAGTTACATCAGTCACTGTCACTGGAAATTCAGGTTCAGGACGGTTGGCCATGAATTCGGCAATTTTTTGTTGTTTAAACAGATTAAAACCTATCACGCTACCAAACAGTAGGAAGGCGATAAGTAACATAAAGAATGTCCACTTTTTCATTCTAGTCAGAACTCCAAGTTAGTGTTGAGTAATTGCATCCCAACTGGCGTCAATCACAGCACTGAGTGCGCTGTCATCCAGTTGATAACATTCCATCGCTTTTTTACGGGCAAGGGCGACCGTTGTTTCGAAGCTTAAAGCAGACAAAATCTGGTTATCCAACGGCTTGAATAATCCCTGCTCTTTACCTTGATCAAATAGTAAATCCACTTTGGCAAACATTTTTCGCTCAAGTTCCTTAACATTGCAACTGATTGTTGTTGGCAATGATTCATATTGAACTCGGTTGCTGAGTGTTGCACTGCTTGATTGTGCTAATTCCCAGATATTAAGCCACATCATTTTAAAGCGTTCTTTCAAAGGCATCTCATCATCAATATTGGCTTGCACCGCGTCAGCAATGTGCTGACAAACGTGTAAGCGAACTGTCACGAGAAGATGATCTTTGTCATCAAAGTAACGGTAAATTGTTCCCGTTGCGACACCGGCTTCTTTGGCTAATTTGTGCATCGATAAGCCTTGAAATCCAGATTCAGCGATCAGCTTTTCAGCGGCCACCAATATCTGCTGGTACTTATCCACGTGAATACAGTTAGACATGCTGACATCCCACAGTGAATGAACGTTCATTCATTATAGACCAAACTATAGCCCCTTATGCAATACACTAGTGTAGTAAAATGACAAAAATCTTATGGTGAATGACGTAGTAATCAGTAAAGCGCGGCATTATCATAGACGGCCCAAATAAAAGTGATACGAGTACCTCATGAAGCTGAATCCAAGACAAGACGAAGCCGTCAAATATGTATCGGGCCCATGTCTAGTATTGGCGGGGGCTGGCTCGGGTAAAACGCGCGTAATTACCAACAAGATCGCTTACTTGGTTCAACAGTGTGATTATAAAGCGCGCAACATTGCTGCCGTTACATTTACTAACAAAGCCGCTCGAGAAATGAAGGCGCGGGTAGCACAAACGCTTGGAAAAGCTGAGTCAAAAGGGCTGCTCGTTTCCACATTTCATACTTTAGGCCTCAATATTATCCGTCGGGAATATAAATTTTTGGGCTTGAAAGCGGGGTTCTCTCTGTTTGACGACCAAGACCAGCTTGCGCTGCTCAAAGAGTTGACAGAGAAACAGCTCGAGGGCGATAAAGATCTGCTGCGCCAATTACTCAGCACCATCTCCAACTGGAAGAACGACATGTTGACGCCAGATCAAGCGAAAGGTTTTGCTCAAGGTGAACAACAACAGCTGTTCGCTTACTGCTTCGATCTTTATCAAAAGCAAATGAAAGCGTATAACGCGCTCGATTTTGATGATCTTATTTTAATGCCGGTACTGTTATTGCAAAACAACGCCGAAGTTCGTCAGCGTTGGCAAAACCGCATTCGCTACTTGCTGGTGGATGAATATCAAGATACCAATACCAGTCAATATGAGTTAGTGAAACTGTTGGTTGGAGAACGTGGCCGTTTAACCGTGGTGGGTGATGATGATCAATCCATCTATTCTTGGCGAGGGGCGAAACCGCAAAACCTCGTGTTGCTGGGGCAAGATTACCCAAATCTTAAACTGATTAAGCTTGAGCAGAACTACCGTTCAACCAGCCGTATTTTGAGAGCGGCCAATATTCTGATTGCTAACAACCCACACGTGTATGAGAAAACGCTTTTTTCTGAGATCCCTGAGGGTGAAAAACTCAAAGTTCTGCTGGCGAAAAATGAAGATCATGAAGCGGAGCGGGTCACTGGTGAACTGATTGCGCATAAATTTCTCAATCGCACCGAATATCGTGATTACGCGATATTGTACCGCGGTAATCATCAGTCACGCTTAATTGAAAAATCGCTGCTGCAAAACCGCGTGCCTTATAAGTTATCCGGTGGAACGTCATTTTTTGCCAGAGCCGAAATTAAAGACATCATGGCTTACCTCAAAGTGTTGGTGAACCCTGACGATGACAATGCTTTTTTACGCATTGTGAACACGCCAAAACGAGAAATTGGCCCAGTCACGTTGGAGAAATTGGGTAGTTACGCCAATATGCGTGGCAAAAGCTTGTTTTCGGCCAGTTTTGAACTTGGCTTAGAGCATCATTTGTCTGGAAGAGGGCTCGACAACTTGCGTCAGTTTACGCAATGGTTAGTGGCTATCTCAGATCAAGCTGAACGAGGCAATACCGTTGAAGCGGTGCGATCGTTAGTCCGAGATATTCATTATGAAGATTGGCTGTATGAAACCTCTTCCAGCCCCAAAGCGGCCGAAATGCGTATGAAAAACGTCTCTGATCTCTATTCTTGGATTGTGGCTGACCTTGAAGGTGACAACTATGACCAACAAGAAAAATCGCTCAAAGAAGTTGTACAGCGCTTAACCCTACGTGACATGATGGAGCGAAGTGAAGAAGAGGATGAGAGTGATGCCGTTCAGTTGATGACACTGCATGCATCGAAAGGCCTTGAATTTCCTTACGTTTATTTGATTGGCACTGAAGAGGGTATTCTTCCTCATCAAACCAGTATCGATGAGGACAACGTCGAAGAAGAACGTCGTTTGATGTATGTCGGGATAACTCGAGCGCAGCGAGAACTGACTTTCACTATGTGTAAAGAACGTCGTCAATACGGGGAACTGCTTAAACCCACACAAAGTCGCTTTTTGGATGAATTACCCTTTGACGATGTTGAGTGGGAACAGAGTAAAAAGCCAGTAAGTCAAGAAGAGCGAATGGCGAAAGGACAAAGTCATATTGCTAATTTGCGCGCTGCCATGTTTAAGAAATAGTGCTTAAAAAATAATAAAAACAAAGGTTTGGGATTAAATCCAAGCCTTTGTTTTATAGGAATTAATGTATTAAAGACCTGCAATCATATGCTCAATGGCGGCAACGATTTCGTCGTCAGAGCAATCCATACAGGTTCCTTTAGCTGGCATGGCATTAAAGCCTTGCAGTGCATGATTTTTCAATACATCTTTACCTTGGGCGATACGTGGAGCCCACTCTTCAGCATTGCCAATTTTAGGTGCGCCACTGATGCCTGTAGAGTGGCAAGCGATACAAAATGTACCATAAACTTGCGCGCCATCACGAGGGCCTGTCGGCTCTGCCGCAACGGGTTCACTACCCGCTAAGTAAACATCACCTACAGGTTTAATGCGATCAGCAATGGCATCGTATTCAGCTTGGCTGGTTGCCAATGCAACACTAGAAAAGGTTAAAGCAGCGAATAACACGCTTATGATTCGTCGAGACATATCCATTAAACTCACTTTATATTCCAAAGGTAAGTTCATGCTTACCTATTTATACTTAGATTTAGAGTGTGGCTGATTTAAAAGCCATTCAAGCTGTTAAATCAATGTAAATATTGGGTGATTATATCCCGATAAGTTGTTGCAATAAACAACAAGTTGCGATCTTCAAGGGGTGAGTCACATCCTTATTGTAGAGGTAATAATGGTTATCTGATGAAAAAGGCGTCAAACGATAAAAAAAGTTGAAAAAGTACTAGACGCCCTAGTGTGAACTCCGTATTATTCCACTCCGCCGATAGGGCATGCGCCCGTAGCTCAGCTGGATAGAGCGTTGGCCTCCGGAGCCAAAGGTCGAAGGTTCGAATCCTTTCGGGCGCGCCATCCGGATGCTTATGTAAATAAGTAGCAAATTGGCAAAACAGTGGTGGCTATAGCTCAGTTGGTAGAGCCCCGGATTGTGATTCCGGTTGTCGCGAGTTCAAGTCTCGTTAGCCACCCCATTATTTGGTAACTTCGGTTTCCTTTCTTGATGAAAGTCGAGAAAAAAAGATTTACATCGATGAATAGACTAGTTTGATAGTGCATCATGATGTTAGGAATAGCGGAGTCAGAGGGTTCTCTATCGCTTATTCCAAAAAATGAATTTGTATCGGTGAATAGCGCAGCTTGGTAGCGCATCTGGTTTGGGACCAGAGGGTCGGGGGTTCGAATCCCTCTTCACCGACCACTTTTCTTTTCTTCTCATTGGTTAAAAATGAAAAGAAAAATAACGGCAAGCAAGCGGTTATTGCAAAGTTTGATGGTGGCTATAGCTCAGTTGGTAGAGCCCCGGATTGTGATTCCGGTTGTCGCGAGTTCAAGTCTCGTTAGCCACCCCATTATTAGGTAACTTCGGTTTCCGTTCTTGGTGAAAATCGAGAAGAAAGAGATATATCGGTGAATAGCGCAGCTTGGTAGCGCATCTGGTTTGGGACCAGAGGGTCGGGGGTTCGAATCCCTCTTCACCGACCACATTAATAAGCCTCAGTCGAAAGACTGGGGCTTTTTAACATCTGGTGTTTGGAGCCTTAATCAAGGTAATGAGAGCCAAAGTGGGGTTCGTCTGATTTTCAAAACCGGGCTCTTCACCGGCCATCTTAATAAGCCTCAGTTGAAAGACCATTCTCTCTATTCAATGTTCGATCCCTTATTGACTCCTATCTCCATTAAGTCAGTGAATTATCATGTTTAAAGGCTAAACCCTAAATTTTCTGTTCAGATGAATTCACTGCTTTTCTGTCTTGTCATTGGTTTTTAGTCTGGCATTTTATTGGTTACTCTGGTTTTTGTTTCTAATGTGTTACGTGATATGCCGCAATATAATTTGAAATTTTATTCTGCATTCTTTTTTAGAATACATGGTGAATTGGCGTTTTTTTAGGCTTAACGTCTATGTTTTGGGGTGTATTACTGCGTGCTAGAATATTGGTCATACCAATGATTAATGCATATGTGGTGCATAAAAATACGATGTTACTGCTTTGGTTTGATTTGATATCGACTTTTTATCCTATCGATGTTGCTTTTCTGTGAAATATTTGCCAAATTGATGGCCTTGTTAATTACCAGAATATTGTACTGGTATGAATGGATTCATTTTTACTGGCTTTGAACGCTTTGTTGTTCAAAGGTAGTTACAGACAGGGCACAACACTGCCCAAGTCGTAGAGGTCTGGGATGTCACTTTTAGAAGTAAAAAACCTGCGTATTGAATACCCATCGCGTCATGGTGTTCACGTTGCTGTGAAATCGCTTTCGTTTAATATCGAGCGGGGTGAAATTGTTGGGGTTGTGGGAGAATCAGGCGCCGGAAAATCGACCGTAGGTAATGCGGTTATCGATTTATTGAGCCCACCCGGTCTCATTGCCAGTGGCGATGTGTTCTTAGATGGTGAGAAGATTTCAGGCCTATCGCCTGAGCAGATGCGCCAAGTTCGCGGCTCTAAAATTGGTTTTATTTTTCAAGACCCAATGACGTCGCTTAATCCACTATTTACTGTTGAACATCAACTAACAGAAACCATCCACGCCAATATGAAAGTGACAGAGGAAGAAGCGTATCAGCGTGCACTTTCTTTGATGAAGCAAGTGGGTATTCCTCAGCCTGAAAACCGTTTGAAGCAGTACCCACACCAATTCTCTGGTGGCATGCGTCAACGTGTTGTGATTGCCATTGCGCTGGCGGGTGAACCTGATCTTATTATTGCCGATGAACCGACCACTGCATTAGACGTTTCTATTCAAGATCAAATCTTGAGCCTCATCCGCGAGCTATGCATTAAAAACAATGTTGGCTGTATGCTGGTTACCCATGATATGGGTGTGGTCTCGAATGTGACGGATCGCGTCGCGGTGATGTATCGCGGTGACTTGGTTGAATTTGGGCCGACAGCTAAAGTGTTGGGCGCTCCGGATCACTCCTATACGCGCAGTTTGATTTCCGCCGTTCCTCGCTCAGATAAAAAACTCGATCGCTTTCCGCTGGTGAGCTATATCGAAGAGGCAAGTGAGTTAAAACCACTGGATGTTAAAAACCATTGGTTAGGTCAGAGCCAAGATAATCGCCAATACACAGGCCCACTGCTGACAGTAGAAAACGTGAATTTACGCTTTACGACCAAAGACTCATTGTTTGAAAGTCGCCGTGAATATGTCCAAGCTTCAAATGACGTCAGTTTCGAGGTGTTTGAAGGGGAAACTTTTGGTTTGGTTGGGGAATCAGGTTCCGGTAAATCAACTATCGCACGCGTGATTGCGGGCCTGTACGCTCCAAACTCAGGCAAAGTCTGTTTTGAAGGGATTGATCTTACTGCGCTGAAATCGGAAAACGAGCGCCGTCCGATGCGCCGCCAGATGCAGATGGTGTTTCAAAACCCTTATACCTCAATGAATCCGAGAATGAAGATTTTCGATATCATTGCCGAGCCGATTCGTTTTCATAAATTAACCCGTAGCGAAGCGGAAACACGGCAAATTGTGCATGATCTTTTAGAGCACGTAGGCCTAGGTAAAATGGCGGGAGTGAAATATCCGCACGAGTTTTCCGGTGGTCAACGTCAACGTATTTCGATTGCTCGCGCACTCGCCACGCGTCCTCGCTTATTGATTTGTGATGAACCTACGTCCGCGCTCGACGTGTCTGTGCAAGCGCAGATCTTAAACCTATTAAAAGATCTGCAAGATGAGCTCAACTTGACCATGCTGTTCATCAGCCATGATTTACCTGTGATCCGCCAAATGTGCGATCGTGTCGGGGTCATGCAAATGGGGACCTTACTGGAGGTCGCCCCTACAGAGCAGTTGTTTAAGTCACCTCAACATCAATACAGCCAGCATTTGATTTCTTTAATGCCTGAGTTTACGGGCTTAAGAGAAGATGTAGTAACGGCGTAAGCCAAAAAAGTTACAGATAGAGATATCATGACCAAGCGTGCTTGGAATGAATAAACAGAAGCAATTACAACAACTAGGGATTTGGATTCCCGCATAAGGAGTTATGCAATGAAAACCATGAAAAGCAAACTAACAGTAGCTTTGATGGCGGCAGGCTTAAGCTTTGCAGCTAGCGCGGCCAATATTACCGTCGCTTATGATGCTGACCCAGTGTCACTTGACCCGCATGAGCAGCTATCTGGTGGTACGCTACAAATGTCTCACATGGTGTTTGATCCTCTCGTTCGTTACACCCAGACATTTGATTTTGAACCTCGCCTTGCTGAGAAATGGGAACGTGTCAATGATACAACGTTCCGTTTTATGCTGCGCAAAGGGGTAAAATTCCATTCTGGTAACGAAATGACGGCAGACGATGTGGTCTGGACGTTCGATCGTTTACAAGATTCTCCTGATTTCAAAGCTATTTTTGAACCGTATGAAAAGATGGTCAAAGTAGATGATTACACCGTCGAGATCGTATCCAAAGGCGCTTATCCTCTGGTTCTGCAAACCGCAACCTACATCTTCCCTATGGACAGCAAGTTCTATTCGGGCAAAGCGGCTGATGGTAAAGAGAAATCTGAAATTGTGAAGCACGGCAACTCGTTTGCTTCGACCAACGTTTCTGGTACTGGCCCATTTAGAGTGACTTTCCGCGAACAAGGCGTAAAAGTGGAATTTGAACGCTTTAAAAATTATTGGGATAGCGCATCAAAAGGCAACGTAGACAAACTGACCTTAGTACCGATTAAAGAAGATGCCACTCGTGTTGCGGCGCTCCTTTCGGGTGATGTGGATATGATTGCACCTGTTGCGCCAAACGATCATAAACGTGTGGAAGAAGCCAAAGGTATTGATCTTGTGACCTTACCGGGTACGCGCATCATCACCTTCCAAATGAACCAAAACAGCAATGAAGCACTGAAAGATGTTCGTGTGCGTCAAGCCATTGTTCACGCCATCAACAACCAAGGTATCGTTGACAAAATCATGAAAGGTTTTGCGACAGCAGCTGGCCAACAAGGCCCAGCGGGTTATTCTGGTTATGACGCGAACCTTGTGCCTCGTTTTGATTTGAAAAAAGCGAAAGAGCTGATGAAAGAGGCTGGTTATGAGAAAGGGCTGACGCTCACCATGATCGCGCCAAACAACCGTTATGTGAACGATGCGAAAGTCGCACAAGCTGCAGCGGCGATGTTGTCGAAAATTGGTATTAAGGTTGATCTTAAAACCATGCCAAAAGCGCAATATTGGCCTGAGTTTGATAAGTGCGCCGCGGATCTGTTAATGATTGGCTGGCACTCAGATACTGAAGACTCAGCAAACTTCACCGAGTTCTTAACCATGACACGTAACGAAGAGAGTGGTAAAGGCCAGTACAACTGTGGTCACTACTCAAATCCAGAAGTGGATAAGTTGGTTGAAGCGGCAAACGTAGAAACCGATCCTGCGAAACGTGCACAGATGCTGCAAAAAGTCGAAGTGACTTTGTACAACGACGCAGCATTTGTTCCACTGCATTGGCAAAACCTAGCGTGGGGTGCGAAATCTACTTTAGATATCAAACCGATTGTTAACGCGATGGAATTCCCTTATTTCGGCGACCTAGTCGTTAGCGAGTAATTACTTAAGTTGGCCGCTCATGTGATGTGGGCGGCGCTTAAGTCACTCAAGGCATCCGCTTGGATGCCTTATTAAGATCTCCGCACTTTGCTTTATTTCAGTCGGGTCGAGTGTCATTTTTTAGGCTGAATTTTTTCGTTCCTATTAAAGTTAATTCAATTTTAAAAAGAACCATCATGGATAGTTTAAGGGGCAAGGAATGTTTTCGTTTCTGGTCAAGCGCCTGTTTCAGGCACTGATAGTGATGTTTGTGATCAGTCTGGTGGCGTTTGCCATTCAGGATAACTTAGGCGACCCATTGCGTGAGCTTGTTGGGCAGTCTGTTTCAGAAAGCGAGCGCCAAGCGCTGCGCGATGAACTTGGACTGAATGATCCTTTCATTTCCAAATATACTCGTTTTATTACGGCCGCGGTGCAGGGTGATTTAGGCACGTCTTACTTTTTCAAACGTCCTGCGGTAGACGTTATTCTCGATAAATTAATCGCAACGTTAGAGCTTGTGCTCGGTGCGACTGTAATCATCATTGTCTGTTCCATTCCATTAGGGGTTTACACAGCCATTCATCCCAAAAGCTTCTTTACCAAAGTGGTGATGGCGGGCAGCAGTATTGGTATTTCTATCCCAGTGTTCTTAACTGCGATTATGTTGATGTACGTTTTCTCGATCACGTTAGGTTGGTTACCATCGTATGGACGAGGGGAAACCGCCAATTGGTTGGGTTGGGAATCTGGCTTTTTCACGGCTGATGGCTTAGCACACTTGGTGCTGCCTTGTGTTTCACTGGCGTCGATCATGCTGCCGCTGTTTATTCGTTTAGTTCGTTCTGAAATGTTGGAAGTGCTGAGCTCGGAATACATCAAATTTGCTAAAGCTAAAGGCTTGGCATTGAACAAAATTTACTACCAACATGCCCTTAAAAATACCATGTTACCGGTGCTAACCGTCGGCGGTGTACAAATTGGGACTATGGTGGCCTACACCATCTTAACCGAGACTGTTTTTCAGTGGCCGGGTACGGGCTTTCTTTTCCTTGAAGCGATCAACCGAGTTGATACTCCGCTGATCACCGCTTACGTCATATTCGTTGGCCTGATTTTCGTTGTCACCAACACCATTGTCGATCTGTTATACGGTCTGATTAACCCGACTGTGAACCTTACTGGAAAAGGAGCTTAATCATGAGCCAATTTGCTGCTGCTCCATCTCGTTGGGAGCGTTTTAAACAGTCTGATTTTTTGTACTATTTCTTGCGTGATAAAGTGGCGATGACCAGCTTCGTCATCTTTTTGGTATTCTTAACTTTGTCTGTCGCTGCGCCACTCATTGCCCCCAGTAACCCGTACGACCTATCATCGATTGATCTGATGGATGCAGAATTACCTCCCTCTTGGATGGACGGAGCTGATGAGCGCTTTGTTCTCGGCACGGATGAGCAAGGGCGCGATATTTTGTCGACCATACTGTATGGTTCGCGTCTATCACTGACGATTGGCTTTTTGGCGGTCGGTTTACAGTTGCTACTTGGTATCGTGATTGGCCTTTCCGCTGGCTACTTTGGTGGGCGTATTGATAGCTTTTTGATGCGCTTTGCCGATGTACAGCTATCGTTTTCAACCATGATGGTGGCGATCATTGTTTCGGCAATTTTCAAAGCCAGTTTTGGGAGTGAATTTTATAGTCAGTATGCGGTTGTGATGCTGGTGGTGATTATTGGCGTGGCTGAGTGGCCACAATACGCGCGGACAATTCGTGCGTCAGTGCTCGCCGAGAAGAAAAAAGAGTATGTGGAAGCGGCTCGTGTGATGGGTTTTAAATCGCCACGCATCATGTTTCGCCATATTTTACCTAACTGTTTATCGCCTATTTTGGTTATCTCAACTGTACAAATTGCCAATGCGATCATGTCTGAAGCGGCACTCTCTTTCCTAGGCTTAGGTTTGCCAGTCGATCAGCCATCATTGGGTGCTTTGATTAGCATGGGCTTTAACTACATCTTCTCTGGCGCTTGGTGGATTACGGCTTTCCCTGGTTTTGTACTCGTCACATTAGTGTTGGTGATCAATCTGTTGGGTGACTGGCTACGCGATGTTTTTAACCCAAAAATTTACAAAGGGTGATGTGGCAATTGATTTTTGCTAAAGAAAATCCCTAAACTAAAAGCCGCCGTCAAATGCGGCTCTTTTTTTGCTAGTATTTTTGTTATACCCAATCCAAATCCATTGAACTAGGGAACATTGAATCGGTAATGTTGTCACTACTATTAAGCAAGTATATGGACTCAATATGATGACCCTGATGCGGAAAACGACCCTGTGTGTGACATCAAGCCTAACGGTGTTGGCGTCGCTGGCTTTATTTCAACCCGCTTGGGCGGACGATTTTCTTTGTGATGCGACTCAAGCTTCTGTCGATCAGCTGCCCATTCTTGATAAAGCATGCCCAATAGGGCAAGGTTTATGGGGAAAGAAAAAGCCCAAAGGGCAATCATCCACTTTTTGGATTCAGTGTGGTGTGTTAAATAAGCCATTATCTTTGCTGAAAGCCAAAGCGTTTTATACCCATATTTCTACCGATGTATGGCTAAAACCAGAAGCGAAAACGTATCGTTGCTTAATCGGTCCTTATACTGATTATGAGCAAGTAAAAAAAGAACTGCCTCTTATCCAGCAAATCCCCGGTTACAAAGAAGCTTTCATTCGTGAGGTTGTCAAAGGGCGCGCGCAGTCGAGCTCGCCGATAAAAAAGACAACTTCCGCTCAAGCAACGTCTGCCGCAAAACAAATCACCAAAAAGTCTTTACCTAAACCACAAGTGGAAATGGCGAGTTCGCCATTATCAACGAAACCATCAACCAAAGCGCCAGCTCTTAATGTTCCGCCAGCGGTTGAAATTCGTTTGAGCACCACCGCAAACGGTTTGCAGTTTGTGGTGCCTCATTTACGTTCGAGTGATGAACAGTTCTATATGGAACATGGCCTAGCATGGAGCCGCCTAAACTATGAGGTGGCAGAAAAAACCTGCCAACAAATGGCGATGCGCTTGGTAACGGAAGAGGAGTGGCAACGCCTTTTGGATTCAAAACAGATGGACAGTAACCAATGGCCAATGCACTTACCTTATTGGGGATGGTCGCAAAAAGGGCTTTTTACCAACGGAAAAGTCAGCCAACTGAAAGGTTCCTCATTACTCAATGTGATTTGCGTTAAATAAGTCTCTCAGTTTGCCGTCAGAAATGGCGGCAGTGCTACTCTTTCTTTCCCTCTTCGAGTAATTGTAGATAGCGTTGTTCGATAAAATCTTTCTCTTTACTGATGTGATACAACTGTTTTTTCATCGCTTCGACATCGACAGAAGTGCCACCTTGTTTGGCTTGCTCTTTGTATTTCTCAATGGTCTCTAGTAGTTCTTTTTTCTCGGCTTGATAATTTTTTGCCATTTCGTAGAAATCACCCGCTTTACTGATCTTGATGTATTCCGCTTCTAACTGTTCAAACTCTTTTTCGATGGTGGCTTTTTCTTCTTTCAAACTGTCAACGGTATCAGTTTGAGCAAAGAGCTTTTTACGAGTCACTCGTAGCCCTTTCACACTTTTATCGAGATCGCCTTTCAGTTTGCGGATCAACTTATGCGATTTACTCAATTTCTCATTGAGCTCATCAATTGAAGCCTGATCTTCGGCACTAATGCCCTGAGAAGAGGAATTTTTGATGAGAGAAACCTGTTGCTCGAGCGCTTTTTGAATGATGATTAAATCATTCAGAGTCGAGCTATGCTCTGCGGTGTAGTTCAACGCATTTTCAACGGATTGTTGGCATAAATGAAGCGTGTCTTCATCGTTATCACTTTTATTACGAGTAAAACCATGCGCAAATTTCCTAAATTCACGCAGGATCAGCAGTAGGATAAAAAACCAAGCCAACAAGATAATAAGCCCGAGATCGATCGCTAAGAGCGATAAAACCTTTTCGGTGAGGAACTCTTGTATTGGCATCACATAAACCCACTTTTGTTGCTGTATTTTCAGGTAAGTTTAGTTGTTGTAAAAAAATGTGCCTATACTTTGAACAAGTTAGGTCATAGAAAAATATGCTGTGAAGATTCTCATTGTTGATGACAGTAAAGCGACACTTGAAATAGTCAGACGAGCCTTAGAGGCGTTTGGCTACCGACGTTTGTCCATTCAAAAGGCAGACAATGGTAAGGCCGCACTCAAGCTGATTGGCAGTTGGCAGCCGGATATTGTCTTAACAGATTGGCATATGCCCGGTATGACGGGGCTGGAGCTGACACAAGCGATAACCAAACGTAAGCTCGGGATAAAAGTGGCGATGCTCACCACTGTGGCCGATGAGCAACAAATCAAACAGGCGCTTGAAGCTGGAGCGTCGTTTGTGTTATCGAAACCGTTTGACGATGGTGAACTGCACCAAAAGTTGCTTCCTTTAGTGCAAGGAGCGGAAGAGAGCTGCATTGAATTAGATGAAATGGTTGAGCTGCAAGATGAGTTGGCTTTACCAAAGCTTTCGCAGCTAGAGAAGCTGCTAAAAAGAGCGGTAGGTGCTGATATCGTGCTGAATAATATTCGTCGCCAATCGTTTGATGAGAGCAAAATTCCTTGTTTGATGGCAGTCTATGAAGATGGCGAAACGCAAAAGCCGCGCGCGGTGGCACTGCTTGATATCTACGCCGTTTGTGTCTTTGCTAAAGGCAACCCCAGCATTACCAAAGAGCAACTACAACAAGCGGTACACAGCAAAATGGTCAGTAAAGATATTCTCGATACTTGCCAGAAAGTGTTAAGTGCTTCCGCATTAGCGTTTCTTGATAATCAAACCCGCAAAAGCTTGAAGTTAAAAAATATCAGTTTTATCCCTCAATCATTTGAAAAGCTCGAAACCCTATTTGCCAAAGAAGCGGATAAACGGGTCGATTTTTCCTGCCAAATGGGGGCGTTAGCCCAAGGGAAAATTACTTTAGTGGGATTTTAATCATCTTTAAGAGCATATTCTGAGGTTATCTTTATGACAGGATGATTTTTGCTATTGGGTATATTCTTAGATGATATTGATGAGCCGTTATTCATGAGATATAAGCAAAATTGCCACTTAGTGACTATATTTAAGTTATTCCTAAAAGTATTTAACATTAGGATTAATTGATTAATTAAAGGAAGCGATATGATAAAGTTTATACGGATATTCATCATTGGTTGCTTAAGCCTATTTATGTCAGCCCCACTTTTAGCGAATGTTACGTGGGAGGGGCATTGCCGAGATAGAAAGCCCTATCTTTATTTTGAAAATGGTGAGTGTAAAGGCCCTGGTGGCGATGTGATTAACCAGGTTATTCTTAAGTTGGGGCATAAAGTCCATTGGACAAAAGTTCCTTGGGCAAGAACCATTGGTGTCGCTCCACAGGGTGGAGTTGATCTTATTCCTCTGCACTCTATGGATGAAGAGAGAGAACAGTTTCTTCACCCATTATTAATGGGGTATGGTGAAAGAGAGGTGTTTTATTTTACTCGGACGAACTCGGATATTGATGCAAATAGTTTTGATGAAATTGTCAGCCGAGGTTTTGTTATTGGTGCACTCAATGGCAGTTTTTATAGTGACCAATTTAACCAAAATACAGACAAATTAAAAATCAGTTTTGTCACTAGCGTAGAACAAATTATTAATATGCTAGAGGCTAGTCGCATCGATCTTGCTATCACCTCTGAACAGCATGGGCTTAATCTTTTTGAAAATGACCCTAAATTAAAGAAAATAAGTTATAAAAACATTTACCTAAATGGTCGTTTTTTTAGTGTGCCCAAACGATCGGCGAACTATCAGTATATCGAGCAGCTAGAGAG